>CAINTU010000170.1 GCA_903853515.1 uncultured Micrococcales bacterium
GCAATCGGGGCCACTTCTAAACCGGGCAGTTGAGACAACGCTTACCCCTACCACTCGTCGATGTTGCTTTATAGATTAGCGGGCTGGCTCAAATACAATCTAGAAAGACCGTGCACTAATTTGAAGAGGCAAATCATGAGATCAAAAATTGTCACAGCCGCAACATTTTGTGCAAGCCTTCTCACGCTGACTCTCGTTGGCTGCAGTTCAACCAAACCGATTGCACCAATGACCGCATACAAAAAGGCAATTAAAACTTCGGTCGCACTAATGGCCAAAAATGGTATGGTCGAAAACTGCACAGACATGACCGATAGCCCGACCTATAAGTTGGTCGACGACCCTCACTTTGCTGGCGATTACACCGCAGCTGTCTATGACATCAAAAGCGATGCATACCAGCTGATTTATGAGAGCGACGCCTTTACTCCTTATGCGTTGCAGAGTGGCCTCACCTATGGCGACAAGGCTATCTATGGTGCTACCAACGACGAATTCATTGTCACTAGCGACCCAATGGGCGATGGCAAAACCACAAAGTCGACCTACAAGATAAAAGACGGAATTTTTGTTTCTGGCACCTGGGCTTCAACCACCAAATGTCAACTCACCTATAAAGTCACTTCAGCCGACGACGAGATCATCGCCAAGGCTAAAGCCACGCTAAATAACTAGTCCTGCTAGCATCGAAACATGGCTATGAAAAAGTACTCAATCGAAGCAACCGCAATTGTCGACGCACCTGCAGCGGTGGTTTTTGACTACATCAACGACATGAACCACTTTGGTCAATGGTCACCATTCGCCAAGATCGACAAAAGTTTGACTTCCGAGGTTGGCAAAATCAACAAGGGTGTCGGTGCGAGTTATAGCTATAAAGGCAAAATGATCGGTTCTGGTGAAATGATTTTCACCAAGTTGACGCCAAACAAACTAATTGCTATCAGCATGGACTTTGGTGCACCGAACCCATCGCATGCCGACATTGAGTGGCGCTTGGTTGCCGAAGGCACATTGACCCGCTTCACCTGGGCGATGACCGGTGAGCGCAACCTAAAAAACCGCATCATGGCTGCCGCGTTTAACCTCGACAAAACGATGACTAAACATTTTGCCGAAGGCCTAAATAACGTTAAGGCCCACGTCGAAAAGGCTAAATAGCCCCTGCGTGGCCTTCTGCGCGCAAATCTGAACCAAAAGCCATGGCGCCATTAGGCAAAATCTGAAGCAGCTGCACAGCAGATCCTTGGCCGTATTCGGGCAACACAACAACATCGTGCCCCTTCGCCTTCAGCGCCTCGATAACTTCTTCGCCAATTCGAGACTCGATTTGCAGGGTGCCGGCACCAGTTTCAAAATCACTTGAGTCGCCAATCAGGTGTTGCCAGCGAATCGATTCGGCAGCCTGCTGCACATCCATGCCCATATCAATCAGATTCACGATCAGTTGAAAGTTCGTCTGCACCTGAATGTTTGCGCCAGGTGTGCCACCAACGTAGGCAAGCGATCCGTCGGCATTGGTTACGGTGAAGGCATTGAGCGTGTGAGCCGGCCGTTTGCCTGGCTCGATAAAGTTTGGCGATTTAGGATCAAGCGAAAAGCCGGTTGCGCGGTTGTTGAGAAGCACGCCGGTGCCAGCTGGCACAAATGCCGAACCGAAACCGTGAAATACAGATTGAATCCAAGAGACTGCGTTGCCCTCGCTGTCGGCGACCAAAAAATAAGTTGTGTCGCTACCCTCGTTGGTCGCGGCTTCTGGGCCATTCCACGCGCGATCAGGGTTAATCTGAGAGCGACGTTTTGCGATGTGCTCGGGTGACAAAATGCGCGCAGTGTCAACCGCAACAAATTCAGGGTCGGCGATAATTTCGTTGCGATCTAGAAACGCGAGTTTTTTGGCTTCGACCATCGCATGGATTCGCTCGGCGACCGGCATGTTTTTCAAATCGAGATGTTCAACGAGCAAAAGTTCTTCGAGCAAAATCATGCCCTGGGTCGGTGGTGGTTGACCATAGATTGTGAACTCGCGATATTTTGCTGCCAGAGGCGACTCGACTCGAGTGCTGTGATTCGCTAGGTCGTCGTGATTGAACCAGCCGTTGGTGCCGGCCACGATTTTGTCGGCAACTGTGCCCTCATAAAAACCGGCCTTGCCGTGCAGTGCTATTTGACGCAAGGTTTCGGCCAGATCTTTTTGCACCACTAGATCGCCCAATTTGGTGTCAACCGAGATGCCCATGTGAGCTAAGAAATCAGCCTGGCCGAACTCTTCAACAAAATAGCCAATGCGGCGCACAAACCCCTCGTTGGCAGCAAATCCGTTTTTGGCATAATCGATGGCTCGCTCGAGAATGCGCGCCATCGGCAACTTTCCATAGCGCTCGTGGGCGGCGAACCAGGCAGCAACGGTGCCCGGCACGGTAGCTGAGCGGTATGAGTGGTGATCAATCTTGCCCTCAAAGTTATCGGCAGTTGCGCTGTGGCCTGTTTCACCGCTGCCGTTGAAAGCGAGGTTCTCATGGGTAGCTGCGTGGTGAGTCA
>CAINTU010000171.1 GCA_903853515.1 uncultured Micrococcales bacterium
AGCAAGTCAGAAATGTTTTCATCAGAGCGCGACTCAATCATCGAGGCAATCTCATAGGTATCCAACTTGCACCATCTTTCTGGCTGACTTTTGATTACTTTACAAGCAGAATCACCGTTTTTCTTGTCTTCTAGGCTTGCCGATAAACTTGTTCGAGGTCATTCGCTCTACAAATTCAGCAAGGATAAGCATGCATGCGCTAGGTATCGACATCGGTGGCACCAAAATCGCTGGCGCTCTGGTTGCGAATGATGGCACCATCTTGGCCGAAACACGCCGACCGACCCCTGCAGCTGACTCACACCAAATTGTTGAGACCGTGGCCGAGATGATTGCCGAGTTGCGAATTTCTGGTGACGCAGTTGCGGTTGGCGTAGCTGCTGCCGGATTCATCGATGCCGAACGGGCCAATGTTGTTTATTCGCCGAATCTGAGCTGGCGCAACGAGCCGCTCAAGGCCCGCATTGAAGCCAAAGTTGACCTGCCGGTCTTTATCGAAAACGATGCAAACGCAGCTGGCTGGGCCGAATACAGATACGGCGCTGGTCGAGGTTCAAAGCACATGATGATGCTAACGATCGGCACTGGGGTGGGCGGCGCTATTGTTACCGATGGCGAGCTATTCAGAGGCGGCTTTGGCATTGGCGCTGAATTTGGCCACATGAACTATATGCCAGATGGCCTTGACTGTGGCTGTGGCCAAAGGGGTTGCCTTGAACAGTATGGCTCTGGCACAGCATTGCTTAAATCAGCCAAGCAGCTTGTCGCAAGCGGCGCAGCAACTTCGGCGAGATTGGCGCAGCTCGAAAAAGATGCCGGCGAGCTCACCGGCGCACAGGTTTATCAGGCAATCACAGAAGGCGATGAGGGTGCACTTGCCTGTCTAACCAACCTTAGTAATCACCTTGGTAGGGCGTTGGCATCGCTTGCTGCACTTCTCGATCCAGAAATAGCTGTGATCGGCGGCGGTGTTAGCGCGGTCGGCGACATGCTTCTAGACCCAATTCGTGAGAGCTACCTTGCCCACCTGCCAGCCAGAGGCTTTCGCCCTGAACTTCAGCTGAAGCAGGCAGAGCTTGTAAACGATGCCGGTGTCGTCGGCGCAGCCGACCTCGCGCGCGCATCGGTCGCATAAAGTTATTCAAGTAATAGTCAGCGCACGAGAGAGGAGGCATCCATGTGGTATTTCTTGCTGAAGAACATTTTTTTGGGGCCGATTCTAAAGGTGCTGTTTAGGCCTTGGGTTCGAGGTCTCGAAAATATTCCCCAGGATGGCGCGGCCATTCTTGCCAGCAACCACCTGTCTTTTTCTGACTCTATATTTTTGCCGCTGATGGTTAGACGACCGGTCGTGTTTTTGGCGAAATCAGAGTACTTCACCGGCAAAGGTGTCAAGGGTGCTTTATCGCGCTGGTTTTTCAAAGGCACCGGCCAGCTGCCGATAGACCGGTCGGGCGGCAAGGCTTCTGAAGCGGCATTGAACACCGGACTTCGTGTGCTTGCTCAAGAGCAATTGCTTGGCATCTACCCAGAGGGCACTCGATCACCAGATGGCAGACTTTTTCGCGGACGTACGGGTATCGCCCGCATGGTGCTCGAAGCAAAAGTGCCAGTTTTGCCAGTTGCCATGATCGATACCGAAAAAGTGCAGCCAATTGGCAAAACCTTGCCTCGAATTCGCCGAATCGGAATTGTGATTGGCGAACCGCTAGATTTTTCTAGGTTTGCGGGCATGGAAGGTGATCGCCTGGTCTTGCGTGCAGTCACCGATGAGATTATGTATGAACTGATGAAACTCAGCGGTCAAGAGTATCTCGACGTCTATGCATCGACGCTTAAAGACAAGCGCAACTAGTTAACAGCTTTGGGTCAATGGCGACTCGTCAAAACTAACCAAAGGATGAATATCGTGGCATCGTCATACGAACCTATTGTGCAGCCTGCACCCGGCGTGGTTGAGGGTCTTGACCAATACAAGAAGCTTGTGGCTGCTCAGCAACCGACATGGCCAGATCAGGTTGCGCTCGAAGATGCTAAAGCGCGCCTAGCCAAGTTGCCGCCATTGGTTTTTGCCGGCGAGGTAGATATCTTGCGCAGCCGGTTGGCTGAGGCGGCAGCCGGAAAAGCATTTTTGCTGCAAGGCGGCGATTGCGCCGAGACTTTCGTTGACGCGACAGCTGATCGAATTCGCAACCGGGTTAAAACACTCTTGCAAATGGCAGTGGTTTTGACTTATGGCGCATCAATGCCGGTAATCAAAATGGGGCGCATGGCAGGGCAATTTGCCAAGCCGCGTTCATCAGATACCGAGACTAGAAACGATTTGACTTTGCCTGCCTATCGCGGTGACGCTGTCAATGGCTATGACTTCACGCTCGAATCTCGCACGGCGAATCCGGAACGTTTGATCCAGGCTTACAACACAAGTGCATCCACCCTGAATTTAATTCGTGCGTTCACCCAAGGTGGCTTTGCGGATCTGCGTTCAGTGCATGAATGGAACAGGGGATTCACCGACAACCCGGCCAATTC
>CAINTU010000172.1 GCA_903853515.1 uncultured Micrococcales bacterium
GCTTTGACGCCGACGAGTTCTTTGTCGGAATCGCAATCGGCCCAATCTTTGAAACCGGGCGCTTCTTTGAAGACAGCCATTGGGCACGCTTTGGCACCTTGCGCACGTCTTTAAAGATGACCGCGATGTCGTCAGCGTTTAGAGTCTCGCGTTCCATCAACTCTTTAGCCATGCGATCAAGCACTTTGCGGTTCAAATTCAACGCCTGGTATGCCTCATCGTGAGCGGCTTCTAAAATTGCGCGTACTTCGATATCGATCTGTTGCGCAGTTAGCTCGCTATATTCTTTGGCCTGCGCCATGTCGCGGCCGATGAAAACCTCGCCGCCACCCGAATAAGAAACCGAGCCAACGGTCGAGCTCATGCCGTATTGGGTAACCATCGAGCGAGCAATCGAAGTTGCCTTTTCGAAGTCATTAGAGGCACCAGTTGTTGGGTCGTGAAAGACGATTTCTTCGGCAACGCGGCCACCCATTGCATATGCAATTTGATCAAGCAATTGGTTGCGAGTGACCGAATAGCGGTCTTCGAGCGGCAACACCATTGTGTAACCAAGTGCGCGCCCGCGCGGCAGAATCGTCACCTTGGTTACTGGGTCGCTGTTGTTCATCGACGCTGCAACAAGAGCGTGACCTGCCTCGTGATAGGCGGTGTTTAGACGCTCGGTGTCTTGCATCAAGCGAGTCTTTTTGGCAGGCCCACCGATCACGCGATCGATTGACTCATCCAAGATTGCATTCGTGATTTGTTTTTGATTGCTGCGGGCAGTTAGCAGCGCCGCCTCGTTCAAAACGTTAGCGAGGTCTGCGCCTGTGAAACCAGGTGTGCGTCGAGCCACAGTGGCTAGGTCAACATCGGCAGCAACTGGCTTGCCTTTGGCATGCACTTTAAGAATCTGCTCGCGGCCGATTAGATCTGGCGCACCAACGCCAACTTGGCGGTCGAATCGACCTGGGCGCAAAAGCGCTGGGTCAAGAATGTCTGGGCGGTTGGTTGCCGCAATCAAAATAACGTTGGTCTTCGAATCGAAGCCATCCATTTCGACAAGCAACTGATTAAGAGTCTGCTCGCGCTCATCATTGCCCCCACCGATGCCGGCGCCGCGGTGGCGACCAACGGCATCGATCTCGTCAACAAAGATGATTGCAGGCGATGCTGCCTTGGCCTGCTCAAAAAGATCACGCACACGCGATGCACCAACGCCGACAAACATTTCGACAAAGTCAGAACCGCTAATGGTGAAAAATGGCACGCCTGCTTCGCCGGCAACTGCCTTAGCTAAAAGGGTCTTGCCTGTTCCCGGTGGGCCATAGAGCAAAACTCCGCGAGGAATCTTTGCGCCGACCGCTTGAAACTTTTGTGGTTCTTTCAAGAACTCTTTGATCTCTTGAAGTTCTTCGATTGCCTCGTCGACACCAGCGACATCGGCAAAAGTAACTTTTGGCATGTCTTTGTTATAGAGCTTGGCGCGCGACTTGCCGAACTGCATTGCGCGATTGTTGCCGCTCTGAGCGCCAGAAAGCATGAACCAGAAAAATGCGCCAATCAAGATGTAAGGCAAGATGCCAGTCAACAAACTTAGGTACCAAGGGGTGTCAGGCAGCTCGTCGTTGAACACGGTGCCCTCTGGGGCTTGAGAAATAATCTGGGTGATCTGCTGACCGCGAGGGTATGAATAGAAGAACTGAACTTCTTTGCCCCACAATTTTTTGTCTAACTTGGGGCTGCTCTTTTTGAGCGTCATATCGACGCGCTGCGCGTCTTGAACTAAAGAAATGTAGTCGACGGTGCCATCTTTGATGAGTTGCACACCGACACTGGTGTCGACCTGTTCATATGTGGTCTGGTTGAGCATCGAATAGCCCCAACCCATAATCAGAGCTGTGATGAGAACCCAGAGATAAGGGCCGCGAAAAAGTTTCTTTAGATTCATGTCAGGGGCGCTCGCCCCATCCTTTCTTTTGGTCACAGAAAGTAGAACCTTAAGGCTACCCGCCTTATTTCAACTAAAAAGCCCTGTTCGCCCACAGATTAGCCAAATTGTTTGGCTATTTAGGCGTATACCTTAGGGTCAAGCACACCAACGCAACGCAGGGTGCGATAGTTCTCGGCATAGTCGAGGCCATAACCAACTACGAATTCGTTCGGAATATCAAAGCCGACCAAAGCAACCTTCACATCAACCTTGGCTGCTTCTGGTTTGCGCAACATGGCGACTATCTCGACAGAGGCTGCTCCGCGAGCTTCAAGATTCGATGCCAGCCAAGACAGAGTCAAGCCTGAGTCGATTATGTCTTCGACGATCAAAACGTGGCGACCCAAAACGTCGGCGTCGAGGTCTTTGAGAATTCGCACGACTCCGCTCGACTGGGTGCCAGAGCCATAACTCGAAACTGCCATCC
>CAINTU010000173.1 GCA_903853515.1 uncultured Micrococcales bacterium
CCACTACCTGCAATTGATTTACGGCGTTTGGTCGCTGCAGATCGGCGGCCACCAACAAAACTGTCTGGCCCTGATCTTTGAGCCACTTGGCCAACTTGCCGGCGAGGGTAGTTTTACCTGAACCCTGCAAACCCGCGAGCATGATCACGGTCGGTGGATTTTTAGCAAAGCTAAGTCTGTGCTGCTCGCCGCCGAGAATCGCAACGAGCTCTTCGTTGACGATTTGCACTACCTGCTGAGCAGGGTTTAGCGCCTTAGAAACCTCATCGCCGAGAGCACGGTCACGAACGGCGCCAACGAAAGTCTTGACTACTTCGAGCGCAACGTCGGCTTCGAGCAGTGCACGGCGAATTTCGCGCAGAGTTGCGTCGATATCGGCTGCGCTCAGCTTGCCCTTAGAGCGAAGATTTTTGAATGTTTCAACTAAACGATCAGAAAGATTGCCAAACACTTTTCGATTCCTCTCTAATCGTTAATTAGTGCGTTCGCGAATTCGGCTGCGTCAAAGAATGCGAAGTCTTCGACACCTTCACCGACACCAACTAATTTAACTGGAATATCAAGTTGCTCTTGAATGGCAAAGACGATGCCGCCCTTGGCCGTGCCGTCTAACTTGGTCAAGACAATGCCTGTTACGTTCGCGATCTCGGCAAATGCCTTGGCTTGGGTTAGTGCGTTTTGGCCAGTTGTTGCATCGATCACTAACAAAACTTCGGCGATGCTAGTGCGCTTCTCGACGACTCGACGAATCTTGCCGAGCTCATCCATGAGGTCAGTTTTATTTTGCAAGCGCCCCGCAGTATCGATAATTACAACATCGCTGTCTTGGGCAAGAGCGATTTCAATAGTTTCGAATGCGACAGAAGCCGGGTCTTGACCCTCGGTTTTCGGCTTGACAATTGTTGCGCCCGAGCGCTGCGCCCAGGTGGCAAGCTGGTCAACCGCTGCGGCTCTAAAAGTGTCGGCAGCCCCAAGGGTTACGCGCCAACCGCCATCGACCAACCACTTAGAAAGCTTGCCAATGGTGGTGGTCTTGCCAACACCGTTCACGCCGACCACCAAAAGCACATATGGCAGTTGCGCATCGCTCAGATTCAATGCACTGTCGTCACGCTTCAATTTTTCGGTGAGCAATTCAACAAGGATTGCCTTCAGCGCCGCCTCGTCACTGACACCCTGGCGCTTTGCGCGTGCCTTCAAATCGGCTACAACGTTTGCCGCAGAATCTACGCCAAAGTCTGCCTGAATCAGAGTGTCTTCTAGCGACTCAAGATCTTGCAAATCAAAATTGATGCGACCGAAAAGAGATTTGATTGAGCGCCCAAAACTGCGCTTAGGCAGCGTGACTGCCTCGAGTGCCTGAGTTGAGTATGACTCTCTCGCAGACTCTGGCCCAGACTCTGGCCCAGACTCGGCCACCGGCTCGGCCACCGGCTCGGCCACAGGCACAATCGGCTCGGCCTCTTCTGGCAGTTCTTGCGCGTTTGTTGCCTCGATGGCCTCTTCTAGCGCTTGGTTTGCTTCGACGAGAGCGTCAGCAACGGGTTCGTCATCACGTTTTTTGCGCCAAAACATCAGCGAAGCCATGGCTACTCCCCGGCTTCAGAGTTAGCGTCTTTTGCGCCGTCGCTAGCTGTTTCGATTCGCTGACCGACAACTGCCGAGATGCCATCCTGGCGCATTGAAACACCGTAAAGCGCATCGGCGATTTCCATCGTGCGCTTCTGGTGAGTAATGATTACCAATTGCGATGACTTGCGCAGGTCAACAAAAATGTTGAGCAAACGGCCAAGGTTGGCATCATCGAGCGCAGCCTCAACCTCGTCAAGCACATAGAAAGGCGAAGGGCGCGCTTTAAAGATTGCAAACAAAAGTGCTAGAGCAGCAAGCGAGCGCTCACCACCCGAGAGCAAACTTAGACGTTCGATTCGCTTGCCCACTGGCTTCACGTTAACTTCGAGGCCACATGAGAGCAGGTTGTCGTGGTCGGTTAGATAAATCGAACCGCTACCGCCTGGGAACAATACTGGGAATACCTCTTCGAAGGCCTTCTTGGTGTCTTCGACTGCCTCTAAGAAAATCGACTGCATCTTTTCGTCGATCTCAGCGATGATTTGAATCAAGTCTTTGCGAGTCTGGGCGAGGTCAGCCAATTGTTCAGTCAAGAACTTGTGACGCTCTTCAAGAGCTGCAAATTCTTCAAGCGCCAATGGGTTCACCCGACCAAGACGCTCAAGCACTCGCTCGGCATCAGCCAAACGCTTGCGCTGTTCTTCGCGAACAAACGGCTTAGGGTTCTCTGGATTTTCTGGGTCGTCAATCAGCTGGTCAGGGCCGTATTCGGCAACTAACACTTCAAGCTCGAGACCAAGATCGTCATTTGCCTTAGCAACAAGGTTGGCAAGGTTCAGTCGCTTCTCATGGTTGGCAAGTTCGATATCGTGAACAGATTGAGTCAGGGTCGAAAGTCTCATCTGAATTTCGGCGGTTTCGCCACGCAGCTTAACGAGTTCTTCGTTTTGGTTGCGTCGTTCGCTCTCAAGGGTCGCTAGACGAGATTTTGCTTCGCCCCCAGAGGCGGCAATCGAATCCATGATTGCTGGCAAAACCTGCAATACGCGCTTAGCGTTGGCGAGTTGTCTGGCCTGAGCGGCAGCGGCAGCCTTGCTGCGTTCGATAGCTTCAAGAGCCTCTGTGATCTGAGCCTGCAGGTTGGCTGCTCGCTCAGTTTCGACGCGGTGGCGCTCATTGGCTGCCCCAAGCTCAACGCGCACGTCAAGCTCTTTTGCGCGGGCCGCATCGACTAGCGCAGCAAGTTCAGCACGCGCACTCAGGTCTTGGCTCGGACGTTCGCGCTTCGCGAATTCTTGATAAACCGACTCTGCAGCGGTGAGTGCCTGATCTGCACCACCGATTTGGTCGCGAGCAGTTTCAACCAACTTGGCGGCACGGTTGCGCTCACCTTCGGCGGCATCAACCTGCACTCGCAACTTGCCTAGGCGTTCGGCGTTGGCTGCCAATTCGCTGTCGTGCTTTTTTAGTTCGGCGAGCGCACGCGCTGCATGCTCTTTGGCTGACTGTTCGGTT
Source organism: uncultured Micrococcales bacterium (assembly GCA_903853515.1). Taxonomy (GTDB): domain Bacteria; phylum Actinomycetota; class Actinomycetes; order Actinomycetales; family Microbacteriaceae; genus Rhodoluna. The sequence goes on from CAINTU010000173.1 coordinate 3,088, forward strand.
GCACGTGCAGCAACAAGTTCTTGACGCGCTGCTTCGATAGTCGCTAACACCTTGGTCAAAAGCGATTCAGCAGAATCGCGTTCAGCAACAAGTTCAACCTTTGAAACGCTCTTGCCAGATCCACCACGCAAAACCGATTCAGTCAGCACATCACCGCCGAGAGTGATCACAACAAGCTTGTGCGTCGCTGCGTCTGCGCGATAAAGATTCTTAGCGCTCTCAAGATCATCGACGATAACAACGTTGGTCAAGTTAGCAAGAATGCCTGCCGGAGCCTGCACAACCTCAACTGCGTTTCTAGCGCCAGCTACGTTTGGCAGGTTTGCAGGTTTTGCGGTGTTGTCAATATCGGCAACAACAAGTTCGGCACGGCCACCTTGGTTGCTCTTTAGCCACTCGAGTGCAGCTACGCCTTCTTCACGGCTTTCGGCAACTAGCGCATCGGCGATTGGGCCAAGTGCTGCTGCAATCGCGATTTCGAAACCAGGTTCAATCTTTACGTGGCTAGCAACAAGCCCACGGATACCGCGTAACCCGGCAGCAGCCAACTCGGTGGTGCCATCTTTTTGCTCGAGCATCAAATTCAATGCGCTGCGCTTTGCCGACAGCGAATCGCGCTCGCGTTCTGCTTCGTGAATTTGGTCGCGCAATGACTCGATTGTTGCACCGGCTTCGGCGACAGCTCGCTGCGCTTCGTCGTATTTCTGCTCTAGGTCGTTATCGGCCGGCTGGTTTGACTGCAACTGCGCTTCTAGTTCGTTGAACGAAGAGTTGGCCGAAACAAAACGTGTCTGAGCTTCGGCAAGCACTGTCTCTTGGCGGTTTAGCTCTGCGCGCAGGCCTTCAAGCTTGGCTGCCGCAAGCGACGAGTCGCCAGCCAACCGAGCTAATTCGGCATCGAATTCAGCGATTTCGTTGGCTTTGGCCGCCGCCTGTGAATCAAATTTCTCGAGCGCGGCCCGAGCTTCGTCGCGACCTCGCTCAGCGTCGGCCAAGCCACCGCGAAGGCGCTCGACAAGCACGGCAAGTTCGATGGTTTGTTCTTGAGCGGCGATTGCTTCTGCCTCGATAGCGGCAGGGTCAATCTGCGAACCTTCTCGCTGCGCCTGAGAATCAAGCAGAGCAACGCGCTGGGTGGCCACCGTATAGAGCGAACGCAAGCGTTCTGCCACAGCATCAAACTCAAAAGCTAATGCTCGAGCTGTCTCGAGTTCGCTCGAAACCTGCAGAGCTTCGAGCTGAGTGAGACGAGCTGCATTGCTATCTAGCTGCTGCTGCAAAATATTGCGTTCGCCACGGCGATCGCTTTCTGATTGCGCAGTCTGCTCTAACGCAGCTTGCAAGCCAACGATTTCATCAGCCAGCATGCGTGCGCGAGCGTCACGAACCACTGCGGCAATGCCTTGAGCTTGACGCGCGGTTTCTGCTTGCTGCGAGAGAGGCTTTAGTTGACGACGAACTTCACCGGCTAAGTCATTTAAGCGAGTCAGGTTGGTCTGCATCGCATCGAGTTTGCGCTCGGTTTTCTCTTTGCGACGGCGGTGCTTCAAAATTCCGGCGGCTTCTTCGATGAAACCGCGACGTTCCTCAGGCGTAGCCCGCAAGATGCCGTCGAGTTGGCCCTGGCCGACGATCACGTGCATTTCGCGACCAAGGCCGGTGTCGCTCAAAAGTTCTTGCACATCAAGAAGACGAACGTTTTCACCGTTGATGGCGTATTCAGAGGTGCCGTTTCTAAACAGCGTGCGACTGATTGTGACCTCGGTGTAATCGATCGGCAAAGCGCCATCCGAGTTATCAATTGTCAAGGCAACTTCTGCGCGACCAAGTGGACCCTTGGTGGCAGTGCCCGCAAAGATTACGTCTTCCATCTTGCCGCCGCGCAGAGTCTTTGCACCCTGTTCACCCATAACCCAGGCCAGTGCATCGACAACGTTTGACTTGCCAGAGCCGTTAGGGCCAACGACACAGGTGACGCCCTTTTCTAGAGCAAAAGTCGTTGGGTTGGCGAACGACTTGAAGCCCTTGAGGGTAAGGCTCTTTAGATACAAGTCGGTTCCGTTTCGTTCAAAGTCAAAAGACTCAAATTACAAGGTCTCAGCGCATGGCGACACGCGCACTAAGCAAAATTACCGCATTAGCGGCTCAGTTTTTGACACGAAGGGCAAAGATGCGACCCTCGGTTCATCCATGAGTCTCGTCTGATGGCTCTGCCACAGCGTTTGCAAGGGAATCCGGTCATTCCATAGGCGTTCAAGCTCTGCGAAAAATAGCCCGATTCACCATTTATGTTCTTATATTGCTCGTCAAAACTAGTGCCGCCCACTGCAACTGCTTCAGCCAGCACTTTTTGCACGAAAGCCAGCAGTTCGAGCGATTTAGCCTTAGATAACGTCGCTGCTGGCTGGTCGTAGTGCAATTTGGCGAGCCAAAGAGACTCATCGGCATAGATATTGCCGATACCAGAGAGCACGCCCTGATCTAAAAGCACTCGCTTGATGCCCGACTGCTTCTTTTTGAAAGCTGCAAGCACTTTTGCCTGATCAAATTCAAGGTCTAACGGATCACGGGCTATGTGGGCTACCTGAGCTGGAATCAAATTTCGCCAAGGAGCAGCCAAGCCAACCTGCGCGCTGAAACCGCCAACGCCGCCATCTTCGGTCGGTTGCATCTGGTCGATGGCCAGTGAACCAAAAATGCGCTGGTCTACAAATCTCATTTCATATTTCTGGCCATCAGCTGCCGTTAGATAAAGAACGATGCGCGTTAGCTTGTCTGGCTCAAACTTTGGCGTGCGCAGCAAAATTTGGCCGCTCATGCCAAGGTGACCAATAAGGGCAAGTTGGGCTTTGTCAGATTTGGCAAGCGAAAGCGGCAGCCATAAAAACTTTCCGCGACGAACAGCAGCCTCAATTCTTCGGCCGACAAGCGTCGCGATAAAGTCACTCTCGGTGCCTTCATGACGCTTCAGCGACCTAGTGTCGAATACCTCAACTTTTGTAACCCTGGCCCCGGTGACAAATTCGGCTAGCCCCGCTCGAACAGTTTCGACTTCTGGTAACTCAGGCATGTGCTTCGGTCTGATCTATTTAGTCTGGCTGCCAGCAACGGGCGGCAAGGCGTTTAGCGCCGCGATAGCAGCTTCGGTTTCGGCCAATTTGGTGTTGCGTGCCTGGCCTTCGCCCAAAAGTTTTTTGCCACTAAAAACTTTGGCCAGATAAACACGTTCATGTTGATCACCCATTGGGGTCACTTCATATTTCACTGGCTCTAGGCCAAGCGAATCCAAGCGCATCAGCAGAGTGGTTTTAGGGTCGTGAGCTTCAAGAATCTGATCGACGCTATCAATGAGTGGATAAATGAGTTTTGCAATAATCTGCGTTGCCATTTCAACTCCGCCGGTCAAAAACGCGGCTGCGAGAACAGCTTCGAAAGTGTCAGCCAAGACGCTCTTGCGTTGAGTCTTGAAATCCTTTTGGGCACCAACCCCGAGTCGAATAAATTCGTCGAGACCAATCTGGTCTGCGGCCACTTCGAGTGCACTGGCACTAACCAGTGCTTGACGCACACGCGAGAGTTCTTTCTCGTTGAAGTCAGCAAAAATTTGGTGAAGGTGGCTAGAAACGACAAAACCCAACACCGAGTCGCCTAGAAACTCTAGACGTTCGTTGTCGGGTTGTTTGCCGTTCTCATATGCAAAAGAGCTGTGGGTCAGCGCAAGTTGCAAAAGATCTGGGTTGACCTCGACGCCTAACCTGCGGTTAAGTTCGTCGAGGCTCATGGCTAACGCCTGATTTAGGCGTCGGCTACTTTGCGGCCCTTGTATTCGAAGAACTGAACGTTGCCGTTCGAGTCTTCAACTGCACGAGCGCGGTGAGGCAAGCTATAGATGGTCTTGCCGTTCTCGACGGTCTTGACCAACGCTACGTTGTCGGCCTTCCACGCTGAGCGACGGTGACGAGTGTTGCTGCGAGATAGTCTTCGCTTTGGTACTGGCATCAGTCTTGTCCTTCTGTTTCTGAAAGCTTCTTAAGTTCACTAAACCTCGAGTCGATCGGGGCTTCGTGCTCGTGACCCGGATTCTCATCTAGCTTCACACCACACTGCGCGCATAAACCTTGACAGTTTTCGCTGCAGATTGGGGTGAACGGAAGACTCAAAACAACCGCGTCAACAATGACCTGCTCTAAATCGATTTTTTCATCGACTACCAAGAAGTCATCTTCTACCTCTAAAGAATAGGCGAAAAGTTCGGCAAAATCTACTTCGAGCGGCACTTTGACCGGGTCGAGACAGCGAGAACACTCGCCTTCTGCTGTGGTCAGCACGTCGCCAGAGACATAAATGCCCTCGTGCACGCTTTCTAGGCGCAACTCGATGTCGAGTTCACCGCCCTTGGGCACCGCTGCCAGTCCGGCTCCGAGTGGCGCATCCAAGTCAATTTTTAGGTCTAGTTCGCGCATATTGCCTGGTTTGTGCATCAAATCGTGCACCGAAATTACGAATTTGCTCTGCGCGGTCATAGTTGCCTTATTTGGTTAGAGCCGCTGCGACAACGGCTGGAACGTATTTGCTGACGTCGCCGCCGAGGGTTGCAACCTGGCGCACGAGGCTAGAAGAGATGAAACCGTGCATCGGATCAGCTGGTATCAGGATTGTTTCGATGCCGCTTAGGTCGCGGTTCACCTGAGCCATCGGCAGTTCATAATCGATGTCGACGGTGGTGCGAATGCCTTTGACGAGAGCTCGGGCATGAACCATTTTGCAATAGTCAACCAAGAGTCCGCTCTCGAGCGAGTTGACATCGAAGTTGCCTTTGACTCCGGCTAAAGCGGCTTTGACCAGCTCGACTCGTTCGGCTGCTGAAAAACGCGGATCTTTGTCTGGGTTATGCACAACCAAAACGTGAACACGGTCAAAAAGTTTTGCGGCGCGCGCAGCAATGTCAACGTGACCAAAAGTGATTGGGTCAAATGAACCAGGATAAACGGCGATCGATGCCATGGTTCAAGGTTATCAAGCCGGCTAAGCCTTGGCTAGAAATTCTTGGCGAGCGCGATCGATGTTCTCGAGTGTTGCCGCGATTGCAGGATGCTTCTCGAGCGTTGGGTCTGCATCAAAGATGCTGGCGACTTCTTGGCGAACGGCGCCAATCATTTCTGCGTCTTGAATAACGCGCAAAAGTTTTAGGCTCGAACGGCCACCTGATTGATTGGCGCCCAACACATCGCCTTCGCGTCGCAGCTCAAGGTCGATCTCGCTCAACTTGAAGCCATCGGTTGTTGCGGCTACGGCATCGATGCGCTCTAGCGCAAGGCTGCCTGGTTCTGCGCTGGTGAGCATTAGGCACAGCCCAGGCAGCCCGCCTCGGCCAACTCGCCCGCGCAATTGGTGCAGTTGAGAAACACCGAAGCGATCTGCATCGAGAATCACCATCACGGTGGCGTTTGGCACATCAACACCAACTTCGATCACGGTGGTTGAGACAAGCACATCGGTTTCTTTTTCGCTGAAGCGCGCCATCGCTTCGGTTTTCTCTTCACTTGTTGCGCGCCCGTGCAATAGACCTATTCGGCAGTTGGCGAGCACAGGCATGGCGCGCAAACTTTGGGCAACATTTATTGCGGCAGCGAGCGGCCGCTTGGGCTTTTTGTCGCTCTCTTGTTCTGCGACGTCGAGCTCATCGGCGATCTCACCACCTGCAGTCTTTAGATCTTCACCGGTGTCGGCCTCGTCGATTCGTGGGCACACAACAAACACTTGACGACCGGCCGCCACCTCTTCGGCGACGCGTGACCACACACGCGCAACCAGCGCCGGTTGGTCGGCAGTAACAACGTGTGAAGTGATAGGCGCTCGACCGGCTGGCAGTTCATCGAGCACGCTCACATCGAGATCGCCAAAAACTGTCACAGCCAAGGTGCGCGGAATCGGAGTAGCGGTCATGGTCAGAGTGTGCGGTGGCGTTTTGGCTTTCAACCGCAGTGCCTCACGCTGGTCTACCCCAAAGCGATGCTGCTCATCAACGACTATCAAGCCCAAGTCATAAAACTCGACTTTGTCGGCAATTAACGCGTGGGTTCCGACAACAATTTGAGATTTGCCAGATACCAAACCGAGCATTGCGCTTTTGCGAGTCGCCGCATCGAGTTGGCCCGTCAAAAGTGTGAGCCCTAGTTCTTTGGCCTTTTGCTCGCCCAGAGTCTTTTCGATTGATCGAAAGTGTTGAGCGGCTAAGACCTCGGTTGGGGCCAAGAGTGCTGATTGCCCACCTGATTCGGCGACCGCCAACATCGCTCGCACCGCGACCAAGGTTTTACCCGAACCGACCTCGCCCTGCAGCAATCGATTCATTGGGTGCCCACTGGCAAGATCAGCCGAAATCTCGGCACCAACTCGCACCTGGGCAGCCGTCAAACTAAAAGGCAGTGCAGCATCAAATTTTGCCAACAAACCATCTTTTGCGCTCTGCCGAATCGTTGCCTGCTGATGGCTCGCCGCCACTGCCCTAGCCAACAACACTGCCTGCAGATCGAATGCTTCGTGATATCTCAAGGTGTCTCTTGCTGTCTGCCAGTCGGCAGCCACCTCTGGTCGATGAATCTTTTGCAGCGCGTCGCCAAGTGGCAACAGTGCGTGCTTTGCCACAAGTTCTGCCGGCACCTCATCAACGATTGGCTCGAGCACATCGAGCACCACACCGACCGCACGAGCAATCATCCAAGTGGTCATCGACGCAGACGCTGGGTAAATCGGAATCGGCAGGTCAGCCCAAGCTTTTGCGGCACCATCTTCAATCTCGTCGCTAAAAAGCTCATAGTCTGGATGCGAAAGTTGCAGCCTGCCCTGATAGCTGCCAATTTTGCCCGCAAAAATGCCACGAACGCCGGCCTTCAATTTTTGCGCTCGCCACGCCTGATTAAAAAAAGTCGCCGTAATAAAGCCATCGCCATCGGTGATTTTGATTTCGAGAATCGAACCGACTTTGCCTTTCATGCGGCGCTCATTAACGTCGACGACCTCGGCAACCACACTCACTTGCTCACCAATAGGTATTTCGCTGATTGGCGTGAGCTCGCCGCGAGACGAATATCTGCGCGGATAATGCTGCAACAAATCGGCGACCGTAATCAGCCCAAGGTGCTTTGCGAGTGACTTTGCAGTCTTTTCGCCAAGCACGCGATTCAGGTCGGTGGTGGGCAACAGCATGCTTCAATCTTCGCCCAGCGGGTCACTAAGTTAGGCTAGCCACACCATGACCAGAATCATTGGCGGCATCGCCGGCTCAAGAACCCTAGCCAGCCCCGCAAAAGTTACCCGCCCAACTAGCGACCGAATTCGCGAAAGCATTTTTAATCGCCTAGAAGCCAGAGACCTAATCAAAGGCGCTGCGGTGCTCGATCTCTATGCAGGCACCGGCGCTCTAGGGCTCGAGGCTGCCTCGCGCGGCGCGGGAGGCGTGGTGTTTGTCGAGCAAAATAAGCAGGCTCTCGGCGGCATCATCACCAATAACAAGATGATGCACAAGGCTCTCAACGATGAAGATACCGATTGCGACCTGCGCGCAGAAGGCAAAACCGTATCGAGCTTTTTGGCTACTGCGACTCTCACATTCGACCTTGTCTTTATTGATCCGCCTTATGAAATCGGCAACGACGAAGTCACGCTAAATCTCATTGCTCTGTTGCCCCATTTGAACAAGGATGCGACGATCGCGCTCGAGCGCTCGAGTCGAACACCTGCCCCCGAGCTGCCTTCGGACCTCAGCCTTGCCGAAGAAAAGAGCTATGGCGACACTGTTGTTTATTGGTTGAATAACTAGTCATTTGCTGTTTGACTAACCTGAGTTTCTTTTAAACGACTAAGGGGTTTTAGCTTGAGTGAAGTGCTCGCGACAAAGTGGTCGAAGATTCAGGCAATGGCGCTTGCCAGGGCATTTAGCCTTCTGGGCAGTGAGCTGACGCTTTTCACACTCGTTTTCAGAGAGAAGGCGCTTGGGCCAGCGGCAGTCTCATTGCTATTTATCGTCGGCACTTTGCCATCGATAATTTTTGCGCCTTGGGCGGGCAGCATCGCCGATCGATTCAGCACAAAAGCAGTGATTCCGCTGCTTTCGGTCATTGGCGGTGCCGCGGTTTTTGCTCAAACCCAGCGCCTTGACACGTGGGCCATTTTGCTGCTGCTGTTCACCGCCAACACATGTGCCAGCGTGGTCGGGCCAACTTGGGGCAAGTTGCTGCCACTTTTGGCAACTAAAGATGACATGGGTCGAGCCATGGGCACGACGCAAAGTTATTATTCACTGGCAGGTTTGTTTGGTCCAGCGCTCGCCGGAATCTTGATTGCTAAAACGGGCTTTGTGCTGACTTTTGCCATTGACGGTTTCTTTACAACCGCCATGGCAGTGATGCCATTTATTTTGGCAGTGAACCATAAGCCAGAAGCTCTAGCACCGGGTGAAAAAACTCAGGTCTCTAAGGGCTTCACTTTTTTGTGGCACAACCGGCTGTTACGCTCGCTCGTGATTTTGGTTTTCGCAATGGTTCTCTGCATCAGCTTTATTGCAGTGGGTGATGTCTTCTTGCTGACAAACATTATGGGCGCAGACTCGCTAATTTATGGCTTAGTCTCGAGCGGATTCGCCATTGGCACTTTCTTGTTTAGTCTCTATGCCGGCACAAAGAAACTCACGCTTCAACGTGAGCTTTTGATCTTGGGAATCGGCATGGCCGTGCTCTCGCTGATGGGCGTGGCCGTTGGGCTTTCACCAAACTATTGGGTTGTTATGGTGGTCTGGTTCATCGGCGGAATGTCGAATGCCACCATCAATAGTTATGGCGTGAGCATGATGGTCAAAGAGACGCCACACGAGGTTCAGGGTCGCGTCTTTGCAGCGTTCGGTGCAGTGGTTTCTGTTGCGAGCATCGGCACGATGTCAATTGCCGGTGGCCTAATCGGATTCTTTGGTGTCAGAGAGGTGCTCGTTGCCTCTGGCGCGCTGGCATTTATAGCCTTCTTGGTCTTGTTCCCGACCGTCTATCGTGAGCAGAGCAAAATCATCCGTGCGACAGACGTTACTTCAACCGAAGAGTCAGCAAGCAAAGGCGCTGCAAACGAAGAGCCCGCAACCGAATAAGGTTTATAAATCGCGCTGCGGCGACCCGATATAGAGCTGCTGTGGGCGGCCGATCTTCGTCGAGGCGTCGTGATTCATTTCGCGCCAGTGTGAAACCCAACCAGGCAGACGACCCAACGCGAAAAGCGCGGTAAACATGCGAGTTGGGAATCCCATGGCCTTATAAATAACACCGGTATAGAAATCGACGTTCGGATAAAGTTTTCGGCTGATGAAGTATTCATCGGCAAGGGCCGCGGCTTCGAGTTCTTTTGCTATGTCGAGAAGCGGGTCGCTAACGCCAAGGTCGGCAAGGATCTTGTCGGCGGTTTGCTTCACGATGCGAGCACGCGGATCCATGTTTTTATAGACACGGTGACCAAAGCCCATCAGCTTGACGCCGTCTTCTTTGTTTTTGACTCGGTTGATGAAATGTTGAACGCTCTCACCAGAGTCTCGAATGTGCGCGAGCATTTCAAGAACTGCTTCGTTTGCCCCACCATGCAACGGACCAAACAGCGCGCTGATGCCGGCAGAAACCGAGGCAAACAAATTAGCTTGCGATGAACCAACAAGGCGCACAGTCGAGGTTGAACAGTTTTGTTCGTGGTCTGCGTGCAAAACAAACAAAGTGTCTAACGCTTTAGTCACCACCGGGTTCTGCAAATAGGGTTCAGCCATGTTGCCAAAGCACATGCGCAAGAAGTTCTCGACGTAACCAAGTGAGTTGTCAGGGTAAAGCAGTGCTTGCCCTAGTGCGTTCTTGTGCGAATACGCAACTAGCGTTGGCAGCTTGGCTAACAATCGAACAGTCGAGAGTTCAACTTGGTAATCATCGTGTGGGTCGAGCGAGTCTTGATAAAAAGTCGATAGAGCCGATACTCCTGCTGCCAGAACCGACATCGGGTGGGCATTTTGTGGCATCGAATGAAAGAGATTTTTGAGATCTTCGTGAATCAGCGTATGACGGCGCAGACGTTGATCCCACTCTGCCGACGAGGTGGCATCTGGCAACTCGCCATAAATCAAAAGATATGCCACGTCGACGAAACTTCGCTGGCCAGCAAGCTGTTCAATAGGGTAACCGCGGTAACGCAAAATACCAGAATCACCATCGATAAAAGTGATTGCAGATCTGGTGCTTGCCGTGTTTACAAAACCAACGTCAAACGAGTTGAGTCCGGTTGCCGAGTTGAGCTTCGAAAAGTCGATTACCGAGTCGCCATCGGTCGATTTTAGAATCGGGAATTCGGCCGAGCCACCTGGGTAATTGAGCGTTACTTTCGCGTCGTTCTCTTGGTTCAAAACTGCTCCTGATTGGGCGAAAATCTAATGGGTAAAGCCTATGGCATCGCGCAGGCGCCTTGCGCCTTCGGCAATTTGCTGGTCAGTTGCAGTTATCGAGAATCGCACATATTTGCTGCCGCCAACTTGATAGAAAGACCCTGGCACCACAAGGATTCCGAGCTCGGCCATTCGGTCAACGGTGGCAAAACAGTCTTCACCAAGGGTGGCCCAAAGATAAAGCCCGGCCTCGCTATCGGCCAGTTTGAAGCCGTAATCTTTAACCGCTGCGAGCAACACTTCGCGACGCTCTCGATAAATTTCGCGTTCAACCGCAACGTGTTCATCATCGTTGAGTGCAGCAATCATGGCCTGCTGAATTGGCCATGAGGTCATCATGCCGGCATGCATGCGCAAGTTCACTAAAGCTTTGGCCATGCCAAGTTCGGCAACTGCGAAGGCAGCTCGATAGCCAGCGAGGTTCGATTGCTTGCTAAGCGAATAAACCGCAATAATGCCGTCGTGTGAATCGCCGCAAACTCTCGCATCGAGCACTGACGGTATGCGTTCGGCAGCCCAGCGATCCCAACCCAATTCGGCGTAACATTCGTCGCTTGCCAAAACTGCACCGATTTCGCGCGCGCGATCAACCGCTGCGCGCATTTGGTCAACATCGAGCACTCGCCCATCGGGGTTGCCCGGCGAGTTGATCCAAACCAGCTTGGTGTTGGCCGGCCACTTGGCCGGGTCGTCTTCGCTCAAAATTGTCGCGCCGCAAAGTGCAGCGCCAACCACATAAGCGGTATAAGCCACCGATGGCTGCACAACAACATCGCCTGGCCCGATGCCAAGCATTAGCGGCAACCACGAGATGAACTCTTTTGAGCCGATGGTGGCAAAAACCTGATCTGCGTTCAAACCAACTACGCCACGACGCCGTGCAAACCAGTCGACGATAGTTGCTCGCAACTCTGGCGACCCCGCTGTGCTCGGGTATCCTGGCGCGTTGGCAGCATCGTTGAGCGCTTCTTGAATAACTGTTGGGGTTGGGTCTACTGGCGAACCAACTGAAAGATCAACTAGCCCACCGTGCAATGTGGCTGATGCTGCAACGGCCTTGGCGCGATAAGGCCCGAGTTGTGCCCATGGATACTCGGGTAGTCGATCGAACATATGTTGCGGCCGAGTTATTGCACTTGCGGTGGCAACACCGAGACGACTTCGTGGTCGCCGTTGATTTTGCCAACTTTGGCAGCGCCGCCTGGCGAACCGATCACATTGAAAAACTCGACGTTGGCCTTGTAATAGTCAGCCCATTGCGAAGGAAGGTCGTCTTCGTAATAGATTGCTTCAACCGGGCAGACTGGCTCGCATGCACCACAGTCGACACATTCATCTGGGTGAATGTAAAGCATTCGGTCGCCCTCATAGATGCAGTCGACCGGGCATTCTTCGATGCAAGCCTTGTCTTTCACATCGACGCAAGGCAGAGCAATCACATAAGTCAATTGGATTTTTCCCTTCGAATCCTGTTGCCAATATTACGTTGCCAAGAGGCCCGATGCTGTTGATTTTGGGGCGTGCGCGACCAATTTAGCGATGTGAGCGACTGCCCGAAACCCGCCAGTTTTCTCTGCGCAAATTCGGGAAGAGCACCACGACCGCGCAAATAATCAGCGAGCCCCAGATGTATCGGTTGCCCGCAACGTTGTCTTCGATAAAAATGTAGCCATTGAAATGGTTGCGAGACAAATACCAAAGCGCCAAGGTAAGGCCGAGGTTCAACAGATAAAGCGCGCCACGGCTGTTTCTAAAAAATCGCAAGCCGATGGTGACGCTCGCGGTGATCGTGAGCGCAAGATAGAGCCCAATATATGAGTGCTGCGGATTGTCGGCACGCACGTTGTAGAGCATCGCGCCAGCGACGCCAAGAGCTAATCCAAGGGGTAAACCAAATAATGCCTTAGCTGCAGGTTTGAACCAAGGCAAGATGTTTGGCGATGCTTTGCGCAAACGCTCTGGCTCGTCAAATCTGGTTTCGATGCCTGGTGTAATCGAATAGGTGTCGCGGTGAATCATCACCTGTGAGGCATGTGCTTCGAGGGCAGCGCGCTTCTTGGCTGCAGTTGACTGGCCGCCCACGGCCACATTGAATCGCTCACCTTTTTCGGCAAATACCCAAAATTGTGGTCGACGACCGCGATGGGCTTTGGCATAGGCGCGAATAGCCATTGCCGTTGCTTCGTGCGCCTTTTTGTGATCAGGATGACCGAAGCCGCCCTTGGCGTTATAGGTCAGCACTGCGTCTGGTTTGAACTGTTTCATAACGGCAACGATGTCTTCAGCGATGACGGCCGTAGTTACGGCGTGCAATGAAAGTTCATCAACCCTTGGCGGAGTCGTCGGGCGACCGAAATTGCCAAGGCGCATGCCAGTGTCTAGATAAGCCCTAGTGCCTGCGAATTTAAAATTCGTAACGCCGAGCGCTGCCATTGCATTGCGCAACTCGCCCGCTCTGAAGGCACCCATTGCGGCCTTATTGCCCTCGAGTGCTTTTAGTTCTTCAAGCTTCACCTTGCCGCGTTCACCACGAGTGAGGGTGAGCAAAAATACTTCGGCACCGCGCTCGATCGCGTCGGCCATGATATGAGCCGATTGCAAGCTCTCGTCGTCAGGGTGCGCGTGCACCAAGAGGATTCGCTTGGCTTTGAAAGACTGCTTTGCCATAACTAGAACTTTACCCGCCCCAGAAACTTAGGTAGGCCTTACTAAAAACTTGATTTAGTTAGGTATGCCTAACTAAACTGGCAATACGACCAAAAGAGCGACTGATATCGACTCAGAAGGGCTACACAAATGATTGCCAACTTCTTGATTGGCTTGCGTGAAGGCC
>CAINTU010000174.1 GCA_903853515.1 uncultured Micrococcales bacterium
AGATGCCCTTACTTTCTTTTAGGGTTAGCATCGATTTGCAAAACCCCCTCAGATATCGCGAGGTCACGAAGGTAACCGCGCAGTTCAATTTTTGCCTTGTTGATCATGGTGCCCACTGTCACTGCTTTGATTCCGGTAGCCTCGGCGATTTCGCTGTATTTGAGACCATCGATTTCGTGCATCAAAAACACTTCGCGACGATCAGGTTTAATTTTTGCCAAAGCGGCCTCGAGCTCTGGGCTGCCCATGCGTTCGAAAGCTTCGGCTTCGGCCGAACGAATGTGGCGTGATGTTGCCGACTGGCCTTCAGCCACCTGCCAGCCTTCAAGATCTTCGACAACCTGTTGGCGAGTGACGTGCTTGTCGTCAGCTTGGTTCAGGTTGATTGAGGTGTTGCGAACGATGACCTTTAGCCATCCTTGAATGTTTTCACCGTCAAAGCGAGCGAAGCCTTTAAATGCGCGAAGCATTACCTCTTGATAGAGGTCGTCGGCCATCGTGATGTCTTTGCCGTATTCGCGAATCTTTTTGCGGCAAAGATTAAGCACATAACGCTCATATGGGCGAACCTGCAGTTGAAAATCGGCTACTAGCTCGAGTGCCTTGGCATCTGCGGTTGTCATTTGTGTTGAGTATAACTTTCGACGCGGGCGGCCGCCGACGAAGTTGAAAAACGTTGGTGATACCTGAGTTGTGCTCATGTTCTCTTTTCTGGCTCGAGGTGTCGCTCGAACCGTTAGGCATCTCACAAAACTGAAATGGTAAGTTGATAACCAATGACGGCTGAGAATTATTCTGAAGATCTGTGGGTGGCACCTGTTGCCGCCGCGCCTATCGATGCAACGCTCGATTTGCCCGGCAGCAAGTCATTGACCAACCGCGAACTCGTTCTCTCAGCCATCGCCGATTCACCAACTCGTTTGTTTAAACCACTTGAGTCGCGAGATTCTTCTTTGATGGTTGCAGCGCTAAAAAAATTAGGCCTGCATATATACGGTTCTGCTGCCGGTTTTTCGGGTGTGTCTAAATCTGTTGATAACCCCAATGATTTTGAGCAAAATCCGCTTGAAATAAGGCCTTCGAGGGTGTTTGAAGTCGCCAAGGATGCTGGTTTTGAGGCAAAAACCCCAGGCACACAGGCGCAAAACTCTCAGGTTATTAACAGTTTTGAGAGTGATTCTGCCGAAGAAGTTATCGAAATAGCGGTCGGCTTAGCTGGCACAGTGATGCGCTTTGTGCCGCCGCTGGTTGGTCTGTTTGCGGGCAACTGGCGTTTTGTCGGCGACAAGGCAGCTGAACGCAGACCGATGAACACCACAATCGACTCGCTGCGGGCACTTGGGTTAGAGGTTATCGACGATGGCCGCGGCACTTTGCCATTCACGGTGCGATCAACTGGCAGGGTGCGCGGCGGTGAACTCACTATCGATGCTTCTGCCTCATCGCAGTTTGTTTCTGGCTTGTTGCTCTCAGCCGCAAGATTTGAACTCGGCCTGACTTTGCGCCACTCGGGCGAGCACCTGCCGAGCATGCCGCACATCGAGATGACCCTTGACTGCCTTGCCAAGCGAGGGGTTCGAATTAGTCAGCCCGAACCTAGTGTTTGGCGAGTTGAACCTGGGCCGATATCGGGTGGCGACATTGTGATTGAGCCAGATCTATCAAACGCCGGGCCTTTTTTGGCAGCTGCAATGGTTGCCGGTGGCACAGTGCGCATCAACGATTGGCCAACTCAGACCACGCAAGTTGGTCGTGAATTCGTGTGGTTGCTCGAACGCATGGGTGCACACGTCGAATTAGTTGATGGCGCACTCAGTGTTACCGGTGGCGAGCGCATTCGCGGCATCGATGTTGATCTTTCGATTGGCGGTGAGCTAGCACCGGTGATTGTTGCGCTCGCTGTCTTGGCTGATGGCCCGTCGCGCATCACGGGCATCGCGCACCTGCGTGGCCACGAAACCGATCGGCTTGCGGCTTTGGTTGCCGAAATAAACCGCATCGGTGGTAAGGCACGTGAACTTGCCGATGGCATCGAGATAGAGCCAGTGCCTGCGAGTGAGCTGCACGGCGCAACCTGGCACTGCTATGAAGATCACCGCATGGCTACTGCCGGCGCAATCCTTGGATTAAAGATTGCGGGCATTGCCCTCGACGATGTAGGCAGCACCTCGAAAACGCTGCCCAACTTTGTCGAACTCTGGCAGGGCATGCTGGCGGGCAATCGATGAGTTGGTTGTTTGAGCCTGAGCGCGGCGCCCACGATTTAGATGAGTCTGACGTTCGCATAAGAGCGAATAACAAAAAGAGCAAACCACGCACCAAGCAACGCCCAGAGCACAGCGATGCAGCACTTGGAATGGTGATTGCCGTTGACCGCGCCAGATATAAAGTGTTGCTGAACGACGACAGCGGCGAAGTGACGGCGACGCTTGCAAAAGAGTTGCGCAATGCAGGCGCCGTGGTCGGCGATATTGTGAGCATGGTTGGCGATGTTTCAAACGCAGATGGTGCACTAGCACGAATCATTCGGGTAGAAGAACGAAAAACTTTATTGCGCAGAAGCGCCGACGACAGCGACCAGGTTGAGCGAGCAATCGTCGCCAATGCCACGCAGCTGATGATTGTTACCGCCATCGCGAATCCAGAACCACGCACAAGATTGATTGACCGATACCTTGCAGCCGCATTCGACGCCGGGTTGCAGCCAATATTGTGCATCACCAAGACCGATCTGGCCGATGCAAGCGAATTGGTCGAACATTTTGCCGGGCTAGACATCCCAGTGGTTTTAACTCGCTCTGATTCGCCGAGCACCGACAAAATTCATGAATTGCTAGACGGCCAGATCACCGTTGTTGTCGGGCACTCTGGTGTCGGCAAATCGACACTTGTGAACGCACTCGTGCCAACGGCGATGTTGGCGACCGGCAACGTAAACGCTGTCACGGGCCGTGGTCGGCACACAAGCTCATCGGTTCGGGCGATAGCGTTGCCCAACGGTTTCATCATCGACACCCCCGGTGTGCGCTCTTTTGGTCTCGGCCACGTCAAGTTCGAAAATCTGTTGAAAAGCTTTGCCGATCTGTGGGCGATTGCAAAAGATTGCCCACGTGATTGCTCACACCTGTTGGCATCGCCAGACTGCGCACTAGATGACGCCATTGCAGCCGGCACCCTTGGCCAAAGTGGTGCAATGCGGGTTGACTCACTTAGACGCCTGATGGACTCCGCTTTGAAAGCCGACGAGAAGTAACCTAGTTGCATGACTGATTTGGTTGAAGATCTGCAGCTCGCCCTTGAGCTTGCCGACGTTGCCGACCAAATTTCGTTGGCACGATTCAAGGCGCTCGATCTAGTAATCGAAGAGAAGCCCGATGCAAGCCCAGTAACAGACGCAGATCGCGCGGTCGAAAAAGCAATGGCAAAGATTATTGCCGAGCGCCGACCAACAGACGCCCTCATCGGTGAAGAATTCGGCAGCCACGGGCATGCAAGACGCACATGGATCATCGACCCGATTGATGGCACGGCAAACTATATGCGCGGTGTTCCTGTTTGGGCAAGCCTGATTGCCTTGGTGATAGACGGCAAACCAGTGGTTGGTGTGGTTAGTGCACCTGCACTTGGTCGACGTTGGTGGGCAAAGCTAGGTGG
>CAINTU010000175.1 GCA_903853515.1 uncultured Micrococcales bacterium
AGGCCCAAGCGTTGCTATAAACATTGCTGACTTCGAGCCGAAACAGATGCACCTTTTGGCCGAGACAATTCGCACAGTTTGCTATTACGCACTTGACCGAGGCAAGATTCACAAAATCAAGGCGCTCGTCGATCAGAGGCAATCGTCTTTGCTTGCTGCTCTTGATGAGGTTGGCTTTATCGAGAAGTCGCGTTCTGCCAAAAACAACACGGTGCGTTTGGTGGCTGACCGCTGGGATGTGATCACGGCCCTGGCGTTAACCGAGATGGGCCTGCACCTCGATTTGAGTTCTTGGTCGTTTGGTTATGACTCTGCAAAAACTCGCGCTGGACTCTGCAGTTATACAAACCAACACATCAGCGTCTCAAGGTATCTTTGCGAGATCCACTCGATTGCCGATGTTAGGCAGACGATTCTTCACGAAATTGCGCATGCCCGATGTGGGCCAGAAGCTGGCCACGGTCGAGTTTGGTTGCAGACTGCCAAGTCGATGGGTTATCTCAACAAAAAATTCACGGGCAAAGAAATAGGCCGCCAGATTGCACCGTGGCAAGGATTCTGCCCAGGCGAACACGAACACTTTGCCTATCGCAAACCAAAGCGAGCGCAGTCTTGTGTTTGGTGTCACCCTGTTTATGATTCAAGATTTTTAATCAACTGGGTTCGGCGAGACTAGTTGGGGCATCGACCAGACGCGGTTAGGCCTGGTGCAGCGAGGCCCAGATCAAAAGCATCGAGACAACAGCGCCGGCAAAAAAGTTTAGCCAGATGAACTTGCGCCATCCTTGGTTCGCTTGTTCGCAATTTTGATCGGTGATTCGCAAATAGGGGGCAACAATCACTAAATAGGGCAATGCTGCAATCGCAGCAATTGGGCCAGGCCAGTTGATGTTCAATACCAAAATTCCCGCAGCCGCATATGCGATGAATGCGAACCAAACCGTAGCCTTAGCTCCAATGACGGTCGCGATGCTCGAGATGTTTGCCTCGCGGTCAGCCCGCACATCTTGCACAGCACCAAAGGCATGTGAGGCCATGCCCCAAAGCGTGAAAGCGATAATCGACGAAAGCACCGCGCGATTCGATAAATCAACGTGCAACAGCGCAAGGGCGAAAATCATTGGCCCAACAAAGTGGCTTGCCGAGGTTAGAGAATCTAAAAACGGGCGTTCTTTGAAGCGCAAAACTGGGGCGCTGTAGGCAACAACGGTGAACACAAATAGCGCTAACCACAACCGCGCGCTGGTGTCGCCAACAATCATCAAATAAATCACAAAAGGCAGGCAGCTCAAGATTGACGACCAGATGGTCAGTTTGTGCCAGCGCTTATCAAGCAGTGCACCTTCGATGCCGCCCTTGCGTGGGTTGGTCAGATCGCTTTCATAATCGAACACATCGTTGATGCCATACATCAGCAGGTTGTAAGGAATCAGAAAGAACAGCGTGCCAAGCAACAGGGTCAAATCGAATTTGCCAGAGATAAAAACGTAGGTTGCGGCAAACGGGTAAGCGGTGTTGATCCAAGACACCGGTCTTGACGACCAGAAAAGTTGACTGATGGCGGTTTGTTTTGTTTTAGCCACAATCAGCCTCGCTTTCTCGTCATCGCGTTAAAAATAACTCCAGTTAGCATCACAGCAACAACCGTGTAACAAAAATCTTCGATCGGCGCCACACCAATCAACACACCGCTCACTTTAGTTGGGTCATAGCTAACAATGTGCAAACCGATGATCACGTTATCGAAGATCGTGGTGGCAGCAAGCATCGCTAACAAAGTCAAGCCAAGTGTGCGCCAAGGGCTTTTGCGCATCACCACATTCAAGACCACAAAAGCGCTCAGCATGAATGTGATGTTCAAAGCCAAATATGTCATCAGCGCACCAACCGCTTTTTGAAAGCACTAAAGACGATGAGAGTGCTGTAACAAAGCAGGGTTAGAAATACGGGCTCTTCGACCGGAAGCTCTGGTGCAAGCAGAAGGCCGGTGAGCTGGTGCGATTCGCCCCTAAAGAAAATGCCGAGTGCGATTCCCGCGAAATCCCAGGTCAATAAAAAAATCACTGGAATCAAAATGGCGATCGCAGCCGCTTTGGCCGAAAACCAAAAACCCAACTTAAATCGATAGTCAATCAGCGCGCAGCCGACCAGCGAAAAAAGCAGGCCGCCAAGATAAAGCCAATGACCAAAGGCTGGCAATTTAGTTCAGGCCTTTCCAGCCATCGTCAGCAACCTTTGTGATTTCGTGTTCGATTGGGCCAGCAGAGCGATCATCAACTAGGCGCTTATAAACAAGCTCTGCACCGATAAGGCACATTGGCAACCCAATGCCAGGAATCGAGTGGTGGCCGGCGTAATAAAGCCCCTTGACCTTGGCACTCTTGTTTTTCGGCCTAAAAAACGCACTCTGTTTTAGTGTGTGCGCCATGCCAAGAGCGGTGCCCGACCATGCGTTTAGTTCTTCGACAAAGTTTTGTGGCCCCATGGTTCGACGCACAACAATGCGCTCTGCCAAGTCTGGGATTTTGCACCAATCGGCGATCTGTTCGATGATGCGGTCGGCTTCGGCTTCAAATGCTGGGTCACCCGCGCGATCAATGCCGCCGCGGCCGATGCTCGGATCGGCGGCTGCCGGCACAAGCACAAAAATGTTTTCGTGATCTTTAGGTGCAACGCTCGGGTCAGTCTTGCTCGGTGCACAAATATATAAGCTGGCTGGGTTGGGCACTTTTCGCTTGCCGTCTGCCTTATGAAAGACCTCGTCAAAGTTCTTAGTCCAGTCTTCGGCATACAAGAGCGTGTGGTGATCAAGGGTTTCGATGCGGCCTTTGACACCCAAATAAAGCAGTAGGGCAGACGGGCCTGGCACCTTGTTCTTCCACCATTTTTCTGGCAGGGTCTGGTACTTCGGCTCGAGCAACTGCGTTTCGACAAAGTGCAGGTCGGCATTCGCAATCACAACGTCTGCCTCATAGTGAGCTTCGCCCACTCGAACACCGCGCACAGCACCGTCGTCACCAACTTCGATTTTGTTGACTGGTGAGTTGGTGTGAATTTCAACGCCGTGTGCTTTAGCCAAACGTTCGACGGCTTCGATCACGGTGTATAAACCGCCCTGTGGATAAAAAACGCCCACGTTCATGTCGATGTGAGTCATCAGGTGGTACATGCTCGGTGTATCAAATGGGCTAGCGCCGAGAAACACTGCCGGAAAATTCAGAATCTTGCGCAGACGCGCATCTTTGACGTGCTTGCCCGCGAAAGTGTCGAGCGGGGTTAGCAGGTGCATAATAAAACGGCCGGCACGCTTCACGACATCCTTGTGCACAAAAGATTTCATGTTCTGAAAATTCGTATACAAGAAATGTCTCGAAGCTAGTTTGTAAGCATCTTCTGCCGAGTCAAGGTATCGCTGAAGTGCGGCCGCACTGCCCGGCTCGATCGCTTCAAACGTTGCCAAATTCTTGGCCAGATTTTCATAAATCATTACCGGCTCTGGTTGGCCTTCGAAGATTGTTTGATATGCGGGGTCAAGTCGCACAAGATCGAGTTCTTTGGCAGCGGTTGTGCCCATCAACTTAAAGAACTGGTCGAATGCGTCAGGCATCAAATACCAGGATGGCCCCATATCGAAGGTGAAGCCGTCTTTCTGCCAAATGTAGGCACGGCCGCCAACTTTTTCGCGGGCTTCAAAGAGCTGCACCTTCATGCCGGACTTAGCAAGGATCGCTGCCGAGGCTAGGCCTGCGATGCCGCCGCCAACTACGATTGCTGTCTTTTGAGTCATCTTGGTGAGATTCCGATCATTGATTTGGCGAGGATAAAGATTTTTTCAAAATCGCTTACGCGAATTCTGGTGCTGATAAGTGTTGCGGCTGGCGTTTGAGCGATTTTTTTATTGAGCGCAGTGAACAATAACTGTGCGGCAATCACAGCTGAACGTGAAGTACGCGGCAAAAGTTTTATCGACTGTGCAGAGACTTTTAGGTCTGCAGTTATGTCGGCAACAAGGCGATCGCGAGTTTCGTCATCAAAGCTTGTGACGTTAACTGATGGAAAATAACTGCGACCAAGCTGCTCGAAATCTGCGGCGAGGTCTCGCAAAAAATTCACTTTTTGAAAAGCAGCACCAAGTGCAAGTGCACCCTTATCGAGTTTTTCGACCTGGTCTTCAGAAAAAGCTTTGTCATGCACAAAAGCTCTTAGGCACATTAGGCCAACAACCTCGGCAGAGCCATAAACATATTCATCAAAGCTGCGCTGATCATGCCGTGTCTTATTTAGATCCATGCGCATTGACTTGAAAAATGGCTCGACAATTTTGCGTTCGATGCCAACTTCGCGCGCAGTGACAGCAAATGCGTGAACCACAAGGTTTGCGCTAAAGCCTGTGCGCATTGCCAAATACGTTGCACTTTCAAGCGAGTCGAGCTGTTCGCGAGCGCCAAAGACGTCGTCTTGGCCAAGCGCCCCAGCTGCTGCGCCATCGACGATTTCGTCGGCAACGCGCACAAGCGCATAAATGTTTTGAATGTGCCGGCGAATGGGTTTTGCCAAAAGCTTGCTGGCTAGGCCAAAAGATGTCGAATATGCGCTGATGACTTCGCGGCTAGCAGCGACTGCGGCGTCGGTATAGCTGGCGAGGCTGGCTTTATCTAAAGAGATTTGATCTTGTGGCACTGGTTAAGGCTATAACCAGTCGCGCTTGCGAAATGCCCAATAGAGAGCAACAGAACCGATAACTATTGCGGCGCTAGAAATCCAGAAGCCAGAAGCAGCGCCGAATCCTGGGTATGGCACATTTTGACCATAGAAGCCGGTGATTGCAGTTGGCACCGCAATAATTGCTGCCCAGCTAGTGACCTTTTTCATGATCAGGTTCATGTTGTTGCCCTGAATCGTCAAGTTGGTCTCGAGCAATGTTGTGACTAGGTCGCGCAAAGAGTCAGTCCAGTCGCCAACACGCATGATGTGGTCATAGACATCTTGAAAATAGGCAAACATTTCGTTCGACAAAAAGCCGCTTTCGCGTTTGACGAGCGGGTTCAGCACTTCACGCATCGGCACAGCGACCCGGCGAAGCAGCACGAGTGCTTTGCGAAGCGCGTAACTGCGTTTTTGAATTTCACGGTCGTTGCGCTTTTCGCTAAACAACAGGTCTTCAAGTTCTTCGACTTCTATATCGAGTTTTTGAATAACCTCAAAGTAGCTGTCGACAATCACGTCGAGCAGGCCCCACAACAAAAACGCTACGCCGGCACCTGCCAGCTCGATTGAGTCATCCCAGCGCCTTGTAATTTTTTTGATGTCAAAGG
>CAINTU010000176.1 GCA_903853515.1 uncultured Micrococcales bacterium
AATGGTCGCCGCTTCGACCATTTCGACGCTGCAGGCAAGCAGCACCGTGACAAAAAGAGCTAATTCGTGAACGATGAGATTTCTCCGTGACCTTCAAATTTATAGACGCGAATATAGTCAACTATCAATTGGCTCACCTCGGCGATGTCGTCGCCGAGTGGGCCACCAAGGTTGCCACCAACTGCGAGGTTCAAAAGCAGATAAAACGGGTGGTCATAAACCCAGGCGTTTGGAGCAACCGAAGCCGGTGTTGCTCGGTGATATTCGACACCGTCGACAAACCAAGCAATCTCGCCCGGCTTCCAGTCGATTGCGAATTCGTGAAAGTCGTCAGACAGTGGGGCATCGAGCACAATCTTGTTGCCGCAACCGTGATCGCCAAAATAGCCTGGGCCATGCAAAGTGCCAAGTGCCTCAAGCGGAGCCTTACCCACCCACTCCATAATGTCGATTTCGCCGGTGAGCGGCCATTGCTCGGTATCAATGGTGTCGCCCAAAGCCCAAAATGCCGGCCAAAGTCCAACGCCAGCTGGAACCTTTGCTCGAATCACAATGCGACCATATTTGAAGTGAATCTTGTTCTTGGTGACCAAACGGGCACTCGAGAACTGCGCCGGACCATAGTAGGTTGGCTCGCCCTCGCCCTCGGGTATCGCCCTGGCCTCAATCACGAGATGACCTGCGCCATCCATGTGGGCATTTTGATCGGTATAAACCTGCAACTCGTTGTTTCCCCAGCCTGGGATGCCGTAATCGCTGCCATCGCCGCGCTCGAATGACCAGTATTTGCTGTCGGGTTGATCGCCGTTAGAGCCTAGAAACTCTTGACTGAAAAGCAGTTGGCTGTGGGTCATGGGGGCTCCTAATGCCACTAAATTGCTGAGAGTTATTGACAGGCGCACAACTGCAACCCCACAAGGCTAACCGAAATCGCTAGGCTGTTAGCGAAACTTTGAAAGGGGTCGTCGATGTTTGTTAAGAAGCTTGCGATTGGCACTGCAGTTGCCGCATTGTTTTTGTTTGGTGCGGGCAGCGCTGCCTTGGCCGCCGATGTTATTCCAACTTCTGGCGACTGCACCATTTCGCTTGACGAAAACGGCAACAAGGTTGAAGACTGCTCACAGGTTGACCCGACAGTGACCGATGGTTCGACCGGTGGCTCAACCGATGGTTCAACCGATGGCTCAACTGATGGTTCTGCTGGCGACGGCGTTGTTCCAGTTGACGTTGCTCCCGTTGATTTGGGCCAGTTCTGCACAGTTTCTACTGACGCCGATGGCAACGAGACCACCGTTTGCCCAAGAGTCATGTATGACAAAGCTGGCGGTGTGAACCCGATTGCCTATAACTTCAGAAGCACAACAGGCACCGAAGACCCAACACCTCTGCCAACCCCAGAACTGCTTGACGCACCTATCGTCTGTGGCGATGCCGGTTCGACTGCAACTGACCCATCGTCAGAAGAAATGACTGATCCGGCCGTAGGTTGCGTGAATCCGACTATGTATAAAGATGCATCTGGCGATGCTAGCTGCAGCACCACAACAGATGGCGATGGCAACAGCCAAACTGTTTGCCCAGACGCAATGATGTACAGCAATGTGCTCGCAGGTGGCATCGATGGCAAAAACATCTATGACTCAGGCGTATTCGGTGGCTCAGCTGCTGCGGTAATCATCGCTGTGGTTGCATCAACCGTGCTGTTGCGAAAGCGTAACGCCTAAGCAAAACCTTGGCTCAGTAAATCAAGGTTTTACTAACCTTGATTAGTGCCCAAAGTTAACTCAATTCTCAAGCAACGCGGTTTCGTCGCTCTCTGGGCCGGCCAAACGATCAGTTCTCTTGGCTCACAACTCAGCGGCATAGCTTTTCCAGTATTCGCAATCGCGTCTCTGCACGCAAACGAATTCCAAATGGGTTCGCTTAACACCGCTAATACTCTGTCGTTTCTTGCGGTGGGTCTAATCGCAGGTGCTTGGGTTGATCGCTGGATCAAACGCCAAGTGATGATCATCGCCGACCTAATCAGACTCATCGCAATCGCAATGATTCCGCTGCTCTGGTTCGGTGGCGTCTTGCAGTTTTGGCATCTTTTGGTGATCGCAAGCGTCTTAGGCTTAGCCACGGTTTTCTTCGACGTCGCCTATCAAAGCTATCTGCCCATCTTGCTCGACAAAGAACACATCGGCACCGGCAACGCCAGACTCGAAACGACCAGTCAAATTACCAACGTGGCAAGCCCTGGCATCGTGGGCCAAATCATCGCGGTCACCTCTGCGCCATTCGTAATAATTCTCGACGCGATTAGCTTTGGTGTTTCGGCAATCTCGCTGATGGCAATTAAAGATCGCGAAGTGCCAAAACCAAAAAGTGATCGCAGACCATTGCGCACCGAAATCGCAGAAGGGTTAAGGTTTGTTGGCTCGCAGCGATTGATTAGAGCAATATCTGCAAACACCGCTGTCGGCAATTTCTTCACCACAATGGCAACCACCATGATTCCGCTGCTTTTGCTGCGCGACCTAAAAATGCCTGTTGGCCTCTATGGCCTTGCATTCTCAATGGCCGCAGTCGGTGGGCTAGTCGGTGCAGCGCTGACCCCACGTTTGATTAAGTTAATCGGCGAAGGCCAACTGATTGTTTCTTCGTCGATATTGTTAGCCTTCGCTGGTCTAAGCCAGCTGTTATTGTTCGTGGTGCCGGCGCAGTTTGCTGCGGCAGTGATGATTCCTGCATAGTTCTTCATCTCATTCACCGTGTTGACCTACAACAT
>CAINTU010000177.1 GCA_903853515.1 uncultured Micrococcales bacterium
AAACTCTTCGCCAAGTTCGTTGTGCAGGTTAGGCAGCGGGCGAATTGTTTTTGCAGCGAGTTGCCATTCGTCAACAAGCACGCTTAGCTCGCCACGCTTCGAGGTGATGACCTCGCCGCTAACGAACAGGTGATCGCCAAGGTCGACGATTTCTTTGAATTCTTCTAGCCGGGCTTCGCCAACTTTATCGAGTGAGAGCATTACCTGAACGCGGTCACCGTTGCCAGCCTGCAACGTTGCGAAACAGAGCTTGCCAGTGTTGCGCTGAAACATGACTCGGCCAGCGATGGCCACAATGTCGCCTGTTGCGCTATCGACCGGCAGATCTGGGTAGCCTTCGCGCACCTGAGTGATCGTGTGAGTGATTGGCAAACTAACCGGGTAGGCCTCTTGACCTGCGGCCAAAACGCGCTCGCGCTTAGCCATGCGAATCGCAATCTGCTCGGGCAGGTCTTGCTCATCTTCGTGTTCGGTCATCATTCACCTATTTCAAAAATCAAGTTGTCGAGCAAACGCACGCCACCTACAATCGCAGCCACTATCAGCTGCGCTTCACCAACGAAATCATCGGCAATCGGTGCAAAAGTGCTCTTGTCAACCAGTGCTAGGTATTCAAGTTTAGCCGAGGGCTCTGCCTCGATAACCTGACGGCCGGCCGCTAACGCTTGCGAGGCACTTGCGCCATCTTCTGCTATCGCCGCAACCACTTCAATCATCGCGTCAACCAAAAC
Source organism: uncultured Micrococcales bacterium (assembly GCA_903853515.1). Taxonomy (GTDB): domain Bacteria; phylum Actinomycetota; class Actinomycetes; order Actinomycetales; family Microbacteriaceae; genus Rhodoluna. The sequence goes on from CAINTU010000177.1 coordinate 732, forward strand.
AGTGGCCGCATCTCGGGCCTCGGCGCTCAAAAAGCGATTGCGGCTAGATAGCGCTAGGCCGTCTTCTTCGCGAACGGTGTCTGCCTCGATCAGTTGCGGCAAACCAGCGCGCTCACGTTGAATCATTCGACGAACCAGGTGCACCTGCTGGGCATCCTTGGCACCAAAAATTGCAAAATCTGGCTGCACCAAATCGAACAGTCGCGAGACCACTTCTAACATGCCGTCAAAATGCCCCGGCCTTGCAATGCCTTCAAAAGTTGCGCCAATCGCGCCGGCGCGAGGCTTTGGCGCGGGTGGGGTCGAACTGCCATAGATTGTTTCAACGTCTGGCGCAAACACGATTTGGGGTGGGTTTCGCAGCCCACCAAGCATTGCAACATCAGCATCGAGTGTGCGCGGGTAACGATCAAAATCTTCGCCTGCCCCAAACTGCAGCGGATTCACAAAAATCGAAACAACAACAAATGCGGCGGCTTCGTGAGCCAGGTCAATCAGTGACAAGTGCCCCTCATGAAGTGCACCCATTGTTGGCACTAAGGCAATCTGCTTGTGCTCTGCTCTAGCCTCGGCGAGCGCAGCATCGAGTTCGGCGCGACTGTGCACAAGCAACATCAAAAACCGAACTCTCTGAATTCGTCGGCATAGTCATCTGGATCAAATGGGTTACCCGGTTTGCGCAAACTCGATTCGAGACTTGATCGCATGATTGGGGCTATCAATTCGAGTGGATGCTCGATCTCGGCCGCCGACAAAATCGCAAGCACCTGTCGAACGATCAAAGTCGAAAAGCTGCCGGCAAGTTCGACGGCTTCTGCATATGCCGCACGCTTTGGGCCAGGCACAACAAGTGGCTCACCACCCATCTCGATAACGAGGGCTTGGGCAATCGGCATCACAGCTGGGCTGGCATCGACCGCAAAGAAGCAGTCGCGCAGTCTTGCGCCATCGATGGCACTGAGACCAGAGAACTTGAGTGCTGGGTGCAGGGCCATGGTTATGGCCCCGGCGGTCGCGGCAGGTGCAAGCACATCGATGCCGTGGGCCGCTGCCGTGTGCAAAACGATTTGACCCGGTTTGAACGCCCCTAACTTAGAGAGCCCCATTACCAGAGGTTCGATTTGGGCCGCC
>CAINTU010000178.1 GCA_903853515.1 uncultured Micrococcales bacterium
AGACCCTCGCAGATCTCGGGTTAGATCAAAAGACCCTAACTCGACACGGCTTTGCCATTCAGTGCCGAATTACCACCGAAGATCCCTCGGCTGGTTTTAGACCCGACACCGGCAAAATCACAACCTATCGTTCGCCTGGCGGCGCAGGCATTCGCCTCGATGGCGGAACAGCGACCACAGGCGCAGAGGTCAGCCCGCACTTCGATTCGCTTTTGGTCAAACTCATCACCCGGGGCCGCGACTTTAGCTCTGCGGTGAACCGTGCAGAACGGGCTTTGGCCGAGTTCCGCATCCGTGGGGTTTCAACCAACATCGCCTTTTTGCAGGCTGTGCTGGCAGATAAGACTTTTGCCGCAGGCGATCTAAGTACTTCGTTTATCGACGAGCGCCCTGAACTTTTGGCAGCCCATGAGTCAAAAGATCGCGGCACAAAATTGCTGACCTATTTGGCTGAAGTGACAGTGAATCAGCCACACGGCACTCGCGGTGACCTAATTAGCCCTGAGCAAAAATTGCCAAAAATTGATTTGCGCAAAGATCCAGCTAAAGGTTCACGTGCCCGACTGCTGACACTTGGCCCAGTCGAATTTGCCAAGGCCTTGCGCAACCAACAGGCTGTTGCAATAACCGACACCACATTTAGAGATGCGCACCAGTCGCTTTTGGCCACGCGGGTTAGATCTCGCGATTTAGCCCTCGTAGCGCCATACCAGGCACGGCTCTTGCCAGAATTGCTATCGGTTGAGGCTTGGGGTGGTGCAACCTATGACGTGGCTCTTCGCTTCTTAGGCGAAGACCCATGGCAGCGACTCACTCAGTTGCGGGCATTGATGCCAAACCTGTGCATCCAGATGCTTTTGCGTGGGCGCAACACCGTGGGTTATACGCCTTACCCGGTCGAGGTCACGAGGGCGTTTGTGCTCGAGGCTGCAAAATCTGGGGTAGACATCTTTAGAATCTTTGATGCTTTGAACGACGTTGATCAAATGCTGCCGGCAATCGAGGCGGTGCTTGAAACCAAAACTGCGGTCGCTGAAGTAGCACTCTGCTACACGGCAGATTTGCTGGATCCAAATGAAACGCTGTATACCCTCGACTATTACCTATCTATTGCCGAGAAAATCGTTGCAGCCGGGGCCCATATTCTTGCAATCAAAGATATGGCAGGGCTCTTGCGACCAGCAGCTGCTGCCACGCTCGTCACTGCGTTGCGCGAACGCTTTGACCTGCCGGTGCATCTGCACACGCACGACACCGCCGGTGGGCAGCTAGCTACCCTTATGGCCGCGATCGACGCTGGGGTAGACGCCGTCGATGTTGCCAGCGCGCCGATGGCAGGCACCACTAGCCAGCCGAGCGCCTCTGCATTGGTTGCCGCTTTGGCCCACACGCCTCGAGATACCAACATCGATTTAGACCGGGTGACTGCACTCGAGCCTTATTGGGAATCAGTTCGTAATGTCTATGCGCCTTTCGAGTCCGGCTTGCCTGGCCCGACCGGCCGAGTTTATAAACACGAGATTCCAGGCGGACAACTTTCTAACCTGCGTCAACAGGCGATTGCTTTAGGGCTTGGCAATCACTTCGAACGTGTTGAAGATATGTATGCCGCGGCAAATGAAATCCTTGGTCGCCCCACTAAAGTAACGCCTTCGTCAAAAGTTGTTGGCGATTTGGCGTTGCATCTTGTGGCCGTAAACGCTGACCCCAAGGACTTTGCCGAGAACCCGCAGAACTACGACATTCCAGATTCGGTGATTGGTTTTATGGCAGGCGAACTTGGCGACTTGCCTGGCGGTTGGCCCGAGCCGTTTAGAACTAAAGTGCTCGCAGGCAAAAACATTAAATTTAACCAAACCAGTGTTAGCCAAGAAGATCTTCAAATTTTGGCCGGGGATGACTCGCTCGCTCGCCAGGCCGTTCTTAACCGATTGCTTTTCGCGGCGCCAACGGCAGAATATCAAAAGTCACTTGCTCGCTACGGCAACCTAAATTCGGTTGACACCCTCGATTATCTATATGGTCTTGAACAGGGCATTGAGCACGTCATCGAGATAAGTCGCGGTGTGCGACTCTATGTTGGGCTAGAGGCGATTGGCAGCCCAGATGCCAAGGGCTTCAGAACGGTCATGGCAACCCTAAACGGACAGCTCAGGCCGATAAATGTGCGCGATGCAAAAATCGCCACCAACGTGATCAGTGCCGAGAAGGCAGATCTTGGCAAACTCGAACACGTGGCGGCGCCGTTTGCGGGGGTAGTCACCTTGCAAATCGTCGAAGGCGCAAGGGTCGAGGTTGGCCAGCCGGTTGCGAGCATAGAGGCTATGAAAATGGAAGCGACCATTACCTCGAATATCACTGGAATTGTGCGTAGGTTAGCCATTGCGAAGACCCAAACCGTCGACTCTGGCGACCTGATTTTGGTTGTCGAGCCTGAGTAATCTTTTAGACTAGAGAAATGTTCCGCTGCGGAACATTGATTGGTTACTAACAGAGGACTCGAACTTGGCTGTTTTCAAAGGTCGATCTGGTTCGGCAAAGGCCCCAAAGGCCGCCGAGCAGCCGCTTGCTGGTGCAAGCATTGATGCAGCCTCGGTAGATCTAACCCCAAGCACATCATCAATCAAAGTGGTAACTGAGGCGACGGCAATTGTGCCTGGTCGCGACAGCGTTGAAACCGACGCGCTCAACCGCGATAAGCCAACCTATCTGCGCAGAGACTCACTTCGCGGCGACATTTTTGACCAGCCAGAACCAGCGGCCATGTTGACGGCCGAGCGCCTTATCGATGTCTCAGCCAGAAATCGTCAACCTCCTGAATCAGGTTTTAGGCGTTTTCTTTATTTCTTGTCTTTCAAGACAATCAATCTTGGTGACAGCCTGCGCGTGCGCGAGCGCAAGGCTATCGATGCCCGAATCTCGATTCCTTTCGACGGTGGTGCAAAGTTTGTGCCGGTGCTAACTCGAAAAGGTGGTGTCGGCAAGACCACAGTTACGACTCTGCTTGGCATGGCGATGGCAATGGTGCGTGAAGATCGCGTGATTGCAATCGACGCAAACCCAGACCGCTGCACACTGGCTGAGCGAGTGAGCAAGTCGACAAGATTCACAGTTCGAGATGTCGTCAACCGAGCGGCAGCCATCGATGGCTTCACCGATTTCTCGACAATGGTTTCAAGAGACGTGACTCGACTTGATGTCTTGGCTAGCGACTCAGATCCGATGCTTTCAGAAGCTTTTGATGAAGGTGATTACAACGTCGTTGCCGATATGGCTGCGCGTTATTACTCGGTTGTTTTGACCGACTGCGGTACCGGCATCGTGCACTCGGTGATGCGCCCCACACTTCAGCGAGCAAACGGGCTCGTTATCGTATCAGGCGGTTCTGTCGACGAGGCTCGTTTGGCATCTGAGACACTCACCTGGCTAGAAGCTAACGGCTATGGCGACCTTGTGCGCAAGTCAGTCGTTGCTTTGAACACTGCCACACAGGGCACGAACCTTGTCAACCTAAGCGAGATTGAACAACACTTTAAATCTAGAGTGCGCGCCGTTGTGAAGATTCCTTATGACCCAGCGTTGGCAGCCGGATCGGTTATCAAGTTTGCCGAACTAAACAAGGGCACCAGAGAAGCCGCACGCGAGCTGGCAGCGCTTGTCGTTGAAGGCATCGCCAGATCATAGCACCGCCCAAACAAAATGGCAGTTAGAGAAATCCGCCTGTTTGGCGATCCAGTGCTCAAGTCGGTCTGCGATCCTATAAAAGTTATCGACGCAGGGGTTGTCGCGCTAGTCAAAGATCTGCTCGACACTACAGCGCTTCCGGGGCGAGCAGGGGTTGCCGCAAACCAAATCGGTGTCGCTCTTCGGGTTTTCAGCTTTAGCGTTGAAGGCAAAACAGGCTATGTGATAAACCCTGAGCTTATTGCCGTTGATGGTGAGCAAGAGCTGGTCGATGAGGGTTGTCTCTCGGTTCCAGGGCTATGGCATAAAACCAGGCGGTATCCGAGGGCAACGGTTCGGGGTTTGCAGCTTGATGACTCAACCATTGAAATCTCGGCAGATGGGGTATTGGCCCAAGCATTTCAGCATGAATGCGATCACCTAAATGGGCTGCTCTATATCGATCGGCTCGATCAGGCCGAGCGCAAGGCTGCCATGCAAAATATTCGTTCTGCAGACTGGTTTCTAAAAAACTAACTGGCGGCTAGAGTCTGACTTCGCCCACGTTGTGGCAGGTTGATTTTTGTGAGTCTGCATAAATATCACTCACCAAGTCTGCGAAATCGGCGAGCACCTGGGCACGCTTGATTTTTAGCGAGGGGGTCAAGTGGCCTGATTTTTCGGTGAGATCGGCAGGCAAGATTGCAAACTTTCTAATCGACTCTGCGGTCGAGAAGTTTTTGTTGACAGCTTCGATTGCCTTGCTGATTTCTGCAAGCACCACAGGATTATGTTTGGCCTGTTCAACAGTCATATTTTTGTCTAAGCCATTGTTCGCCAGCCACATAGGCAGCATCTCTTCGTCGAGTGAAAGCAACACCGATACAAAAGGCTTGGCATCGCCTAAGACAACTGATTGGCTCACGATCGGGTTAGCGCGCAAAGGGTCTTCTAATAGCGCCGGTGCAACGTTTTTTCCGCCAGCTGTAATAATCAATTCTTTTTTGCGACCAGTAATTTGCAAAAAGCCGTCTTCGTCGAGTTGACCGATGTCGCCACTTCTAAACCATTCGCCTTCGAAGGCATCCTTGGTTGCATCTGGATTGTTGTAATAGCCGCGAAGAGTGTTTGAGCCTTTCAACCAGATCTCACCGTCGTCAGCGATTTTGACGCCACAACCAGGCAGCAAAATGCCGACCTTGCCGATCTTGAGGTTGTCTGGTCGACCAATCATGACTGGGGCAGTGGTCTCTGTTAGACCGTAGCCTTCGAGCACGATAAGGCCGATGGCGCGATAGAAGTGGCCTAGGTATGCACCAAGGGGGCCACCACCGCTGATGGCGTATTTGACATTGCCGCCCATAGCTGCTCGCACCTTTTTGAAAACCAGCACATCAAATAGCTTGTGCTGAAGTTTTTGTGCCAGAGTGGGGCCGGCTTCTGTGTCGAGGGCTTTCGACCACGCGATGCCGGCCGCAACGGCGCGTCTAAAGATGTCGCCCTTGCCGCCGCCCTCGGCCTTTTGTTCGGCAGTGTTATAGACCTTCTCGAAAACTCGAGGCACTGCCACCAAGAAGGTGGGCTTGAAACTCTGCATCGCAGGTGCGACACGTTTGGCATCTGGTTGGTGGCCGACAACCACGCCAGCAGAGACACAAAGAACTGAAACAAATCTGGCAAAAACGTGTGCCATCGGCAAAAAGATCACGGTTGAGCCATCTGTGTTTACCACCTTGGGCAGCACTGCCTCTGCGTTGCGGCAAAGATCGACAAAACCGCGGTGCAGCAACTCGCAACCCTTTGGGCGACCGGTGGTGCCGCTGGTATATATGATGGTTGCTAGGTCGTCAAGACCCTTCATCTTGCGGCGGCCTTCAAGCTCGTCACCGCCAATAACGGTGCCTTTGTCGACCAAATCACTCAAGTCAGCAGTGTCAAAAACCCAGGACTGTTTTAATTCTGGCAATTCAGGCAAAATCTCTTTTAGCAGATCGGCCATGTCTTGGTTTTCGACAAAAGCAGCTACGCAGCCTGAGTCGCCAAGAATCCACTGCATCTGGCTGGCAGCCGATGACTCATAAATTGGCACAGAAACGGCACCGCAGTGCCAGATAGCAAAGTCAACGAGCACCCATTCATACCGGGTGTGGCTCATGATGCCAACACGATCGCCAGGTTTGATTCCGCTGGCGATTAGGCCTTTTGCGAGAGTTTCAACCTGTGCCAAAAATTCGGCACCAGTCAGGCCTACCCACACGTCGGGCTCAGTCTGGCGCTTCATCAAAACACGGTCAGGGGCTTTGC
>CAINTU010000179.1 GCA_903853515.1 uncultured Micrococcales bacterium
GACCGCGAACGTCGACAAGCGCAACATGCAGTACCTTTATGCCGACGGTGACAGCTATGTATTCATGGATGGCCAAACTTATGACCAAATGTCGCTTTCTGCAGCCGTAGTCGGTGACGCAGTCAACTACATGCTCGAAAATCAAGATGCAGTTGTCGCGGTTCACGAGGGCGAGGCAATCTATGTTGAATTGCCAGCCTCTGTAGTTTTAGAGATTACCTTCACAGAACCAGGTCTTCAGGGCGACCGGTCATCTGGTGGCACCAAGCCGGCGACCCTAGAAACTGGTCTTCAAGTGCAGGTTCCGCTTTTCGTCGAGCAGGGCACCAAGGTTAAGGTTGACACTCGCACGGGTGATTACCTTGGACGCGTCACAGAGTAATAGGTGAGCGCCAGAACTAAGGCACGCAAACGGGCGGTTGATGCTCTTTATGCCGCAGAACTCAGGGATGACCTCGCAACTGAACTTTTAGAGCAAACTCGCTTGAGTGTCGCAGATCGCCAAAATCAAGATGATATTTTCGACTATGCGAACCTTTTGGTTACCGGCGTGATGATGCATCAAATCGAAATTGATGAGCTAATTGCTGCATTTAGCCAGAATTGGCCCATCGATAGAATGCCGGTCATCGACCGAAACATTCTGCGAGTAGCGACTTTCGAGATTTGCTACCACAGCGATATACCGATTCCAGTGGCTATCAGCGAAGCAGCGAGTCTCGCAACAGAGCTCTCTACCGATGATTCCGCTGGGTTTATTAACGGAATTTTGGCTAGCATTGCCGCCACGCGCACCACGCTATAGGCTGCAAGTTTTTGAAGCACTAAGATTTAACAAAATCATCCTTTAAAAGGCGTCCTGTGAGGCGCAGAAGGAGGTGGTGTGTGTCAAAGCGCACCGTCTTATCGGCTTTAGACATAGATAGAGCCATCGTGCGCATTTCGCACGAAATCGTTGAGGCCAACCGTGGCCTAGACGACCTGGTTATCGTTGGCATACCAACCCGCGGCGTTATTTTGGCAGAGCGAATTGCCAAAGCTCTTTCGAAAAGTTATCCGAGCGTTGACCCCACCAAGATCGTGGGATCTTTAGACATAACTGCCTATCGCGACGATCTAGCGCAACGTGAGACCAAAGCATCCGGCACAACATCGTTGCCAATCGATTCAGTTGACGGCAAAACTGTGGTTCTTGTTGATGATGTTCTGTATTCTGGTCGCACAGTGCGCGCTGCATTGGATGCCTTGAGTGAACTTGGCAGACCGAGGGCTGTGCGCCTGGCTGTATTGATCGACAGAGGTCACCGTGAATTGCCGATTAGGGCTGATTTTGTCGGAAAGAATTTGCCAACATCTGCAAGTGAGCGCATCTATGTGCGCCTAGAAGAATCAGATGGCGAGGCTGCGGTGGTTATCGAATGATTAAGAACTTCGTGAGCACTGTAACGCTCGATAACTCACAAGCCATGAAGCTTATCCATCTTGCCGAAAGCATTAAGGCTCAGGCGGGTGATCCAAATATTCGCAAGCTGCTTGAGCACAAGACGGTAGCGAATGTATTTTATGAAGATTCGACCCGAACGAGGGTCTCTTTCGAGTTAGCTGGAAAAAGACTTGGCGCAGATGTCATCAATTTTTCAAGCAAGGGGTCTTCTGTTAGCAAAGGCGAGACCTTTTTTGACACGATTGCAACCCTAGACGCAATGGCAGTTGACGCCTTCGTGCTTAGAAGCCCTGAATCAGGCGCTGCAGAAAAACTTATCGATTCAAAGACAACATCGGCGACAGTTATAAACGCTGGTGATGGCACCAACGAACACCCAACGCAAGCGCTTCTTGACGCGCTTACGATTCGAGAGAAATTCAGTCTTGGGGCGAATCAAGATTTCACAGGACTCAATGTTCTGATCACTGGCGATATAAAGCATTCTCGCGTGGCACGATCAAACGCTCATCTGCTCTCAAACCTTGGTGCCAAAGTTACCTTGTGCGCACCCGTCGCTTTGTTGCCAGAGACTGCAGATCGAACTGATTTGGTGTTAACCAGCGACTTCGACGATGCATTAGCGACAAAGCCAGATGTCGTGATGATGTTGAGGGTGCAAACCGAACGAATGACCGAATCGCTGATGCCGACGAGAGAGCAATATGTGTCGGGCTATCAGCTAAGCGCAGAGCGTGCGGCGCGGTTAGCAAGCCATGCGATTGTCATGCATCCCGGGCCAATGATTCGTGAGCTTGAAATCGCTTCAATTGTTGCCGACGGCAATCAATCAGCGATTCGCCAACAGGTCACAAATGGCGTTTACGCGCGCATGGCAGTTCTGTTTTCGGCGATCGCGCAAAAGGATTCAATCGATGGCTAAAGAGTTTTTGCTCAAGAACGTAACTCTTGTCGATGGCAGCAATACCGACATATGCATTAGCGATGGGCGAATCGCCGCAATCGGTTCTGACCTTTCTTGCTCTGGTGAGATTATCGACTGCACCGCACTTATCGCATTGCCCGGCTTAGTTGATTTGCACACTCATTTGAGGCAACCAGGCGGCGAACAGAGCGAGACCATCGCCACTGGTTCAGCCGCAGCGGTGGCCGGTGGCTTCACTGCGATTCATGCGATGGCTAACACCAACCCAGTAGCAGATAACGTCTCGGTCGTTTCTTTCGTGCACGACACCGCTAACGAAGTTGGTCTACTAGAAGTGCGTCCGGTCGGAGCGGTCACCGTTGGATTAGAAGGCTTGCAACTCGCCGACATTAGCGGCATGCACGTCTCAACGGCTTCGGTTAATGTCTTTAGCGATGACGGCAAATGCGTCAGCGATGCTCGGCTGATGAGGGAGGCCTTGGCGAAAGCAGCAGAAATTGGGGCAGTCATCGCCCAACATGCTCAAGAACCAACGCTGACACAAGATGCACAGATGAATGCAGGCGAAGTTGCTGAGAGTCTTGGTCTGACTGGCTGGCCGAACATCGCTGAAGAAATTATTATCGCCAGGGATATTCTGCTTGCAGACGAACTTGGCGCCCGCTTGCATATTTGCCATGTGTCGACAAAAGGCGCCGTAGAGATAGTTCGCGCCGCGAAGGCTCGCGGAAGCCTTGTGACCGCAGAAGTAACTCCACATCATCTTTTGCTCACTGAAGAGCTAGCAGAGACTCGTGATGCGCTCTATAAGGTGAACCCGCCTTTGCGCACAAAGGCCGATGTGATGGCGGTGCGTGAAGCTTTAGCCGATGGCACAATCGACATAATCGCAACTGATCATGCGCCACACCCGGCCGACAAGAAGTCCGGGGATTGGGCAGAAGCAGCCTTTGGAATGCTAGGCCTTGAAACCGCACTTTCGATCGCACAAAAAGTTCTAATCGATGATCTTGGCCTTGGCTGGTTCAAAGTTGCAGAAGTTCTCAGTATTAGTCCAGCTCGCATCGGCAAACTCGCAAACCAAGGTCAGCCCATCGCTGTTGGCAATGAGGCGAACTTGACTATCGTGAACCCAAATGCAGCCAGACAGATTGAATCGCTCGGCAAATCTAAAAGCACAAACAATCCATATGCCGGCATGATCCTGCCAGGGCAGGTCATGCACACTATTTTTCGTGGCCAGTTCAGTCTCAAGAACTCAGAAATTCAAAACCGAAGCGAAGGTAACCAATGAGCATTCCGTCTCGTGCAGTACTAGTTCTAGAAGACGGCCGGTCTTTTATAGGCCACGCCTATGGCAAATATGGCGAGACCCTTGGCGAGATAGTTTTTGCCACAGGCATGACGGGGTACCAAGAAACCCTTACCGACCCGTCATACGCTGACCAAATCGTCGTTCAAACCGCACCACATATCGGCAACACCGGTATGAACACCGAAGATGAAGAGTCTGATCAGATTTGGGTTGCCGGATACGTAGTGAGAGACCCAAGCAGAATCACATCAAACTGGCGTTCACAGCAATCGCTTGATGCCGCATTAGAAGCCGATTCAATCGTCGGTATTAGCGGAATCGACACCCGTGCTCTCACCTTGCACTTGCGAGACAAGGGCGCAATGCGGGCCGGTATCTTCAGCGGCAAGAGCGCCGAGCGAGATCTATCTGAGTTGCTCGAGGTGGTGCTTAGCACAGACATCATGGCAGGCAAGTCTTTGAGCTCGAAAGTATCGACCTCAGAGAAATACACGGTGCACACGAAAGAGCAAAATTTCGGCAGCATTGCGATAGTTGATCTGGGAATTAAGCGCGCAACAATCGAGAACCTCGCAGCCCGCGGTCTTACGGTGCACGTTTATCCGGCAACCGTGTCGATTGATGATTTGCTAGCAGAAGGCCCTGACGCGGTTTTCTTCTCGAACGGCCCAGGCGATCCCGCCACGGCTAATCAACAGATCGAGTTGCTGCAACAGGTGCTCAAGAGGCGAATCCCATTCTTTGGTATTTGCTTTGGCAATCAGTTGCTTGGCAGAGCTCTAGGCCTCGAAACATACAAGTTGCCGTTTGGACACCGCGGCATTAATCAACCGGTGCTCGACTATCGCACAAACAAGGTCGAAGTTACCGCTCACAACCACGGTTTTGCCGTCAAGGTTAACGCAGATAAATTATCTGGCCAACCATTCGAGTCAGCAACAGGGTTTGGCAAGATACGTGTGAGTCACATCGGGCTCAACGACCAGGTCGTCGAAGGCTTAGAGTGCCTCGACATTCCGGCATACTCGGTGCAATATCACCCAGAAGCCGCCGCTGGTCCGCACGATGCCAACTATTTATTCGATCGTCTTATTGAACTAATCACCATCAACAGAGAAGGCAACAACTAATGCCACGTCGTGAAGACATCAAAAGCGTTCTAGTCATCGGCTCTGGGCCAATCGTGATTGGTCAGGCATGCGAGTTCGACTACTCAGGCACTCAGGCCTGTCGAGTGTTGCGCGCCGAAGGCATCCGGGTGATTTTGGTCAACTCGAATCCGGCAACAATCATGACCGACCCCGACTTTGCAGACGCTACCTATATTGAGCCAATTACGGCAAGCATTATCGAATCGATCATTATCAAAGAAAAGCCAGACGCCATTTTGCCTACTCTTGGTGGGCAAACTGCCCTAAATGCGGCAATGCAACTGCATGAGCTTGGAATCCTCGATAAATACAACGTTGAACTTATCGGCGCAAAAGTAAATGCAATCAAAGCGGGTGAAGATCGACAGATTTTCAAGCAGCTTGTCATCGACGCCGGGGCAGAGGTCGCCAAGTCTGTTATCGCTCACACCATGGATGATGTGCTCGCGGGGGCTGGGGTGCTCGGCTACCCAATGGTCGTTCGTCCATCGTTCACGATGGGTGGTCTCGGTTCGGGATTCGCGCATAACGAGGCAGATCTTCGCCGCATAGCCGGAGCCGGCCTGCAGGCTAGCCCGACCAGCGAGGTCTTGCTCGAAGAGTCAATTCTGGGCTGGAAAGAATATGAACTTGAGTTGATGCGCGACCAAGCTGACAACACCGTTGTGGTTTGTTCAATCGAGAATGTTGACCCTGTTGGCGTGCACACTGGCGACTCAATTACAGTAGCGCCAGCACTAACTTTGACCGACCGCGAATACCAAAAGCTGCGCGACATCTCAATTCAAATTATTCGTGCAGTTGGCGTCGACACAGGTGGTTGCAACATTCAGTTCGCGGTTGAACCGACAACCGGTCGAATCATCGTGATCGAGATGAATCCAAGGGTTAGCCGGTCATCTGCGCTCGCTTCTAAGGCAACAGGTTTTCCGATTGCCAAGATTGCAGCGAAGCTCGCGATTGGCTACCGCCTCGACGAGATCGCGAACGACATCACCAAAGTTACTCCGGCGTCATTTGAACCAACTCTCGACTATGTGGTTGTGAAGGTACCTCGTTTTGCATTCGAGAAATTCCCCGCGGCCGACTCAAGCTTGACCACCACCATGAAATCTGTCGGCGAGGCAATGGCTATCGGCCGCAACTATTCACAAGCTTTGCAAAAAGCGCTTCGCTCGCTAGAAAGACGAGGTTCTTCTTTTCACTGGGGCGAAACAAGGCATTCGGTCGATGAGCTACTCGAAATCATCAAGGTGCCAACCGATGGTCGCATTGTCAATGTGCAGCAAGCTTTGCTTAAAGGCGCATCGCCAGAGCAGGTTTTTGAGGCGACCAAAATCGATCCTTGGTTTATCGACCAAATCGCGCTCATCAATGAGGTTGCACAAGACATTCGCGAGGCATCATCTCTAACGGCAGATGTTTTTGGCCACGCGAAGGCCCACGGATTCAGCGACGCCCAGATTGCACAGCTTCGCGGCGACAGCGAGCCAGCAGTTAGGGCTCAACGCTATGAACTCGGCGTCAGAGCTTCTTATAAAACAGTCGATACCTGCGCCGGCGAGTTTCCGGCCCTCACGCCGTATCACTACAGCAGTTACGAGCAAGAGACCGAAGTTCGCCCAAGCGACCGAAAAAAGGTAGTTATTCTCGGTTCTGGCCCAAACCGTATTGGTCAAGGTGTTGAGTTTGACTATTCGTGTGTGCACGCATCGTTTGCGCTTTCGGCAGCTGGCTTTGAAACCATCATGATCAACTGCAACCCAGAAACAGTTTCGACAGACTATGACACAAGTGATCGGTTGTATTTCGAGCCACTTACCCTCGAAGACGTGCTCGAGGTGATTCACGCCGAAAGCGCATCTGGCGAATTGGTCGGCGTTGTTGTTCAGTTGGGTGGCCAAACCGCTCTAGGACTTGCCCAGGGTTTGGCTAAGGCTGGTATTCCGATTCTTGGCACCACGCCAGATGCAATCGATTTGGCTGAAGAGCGCGGGCTGTTCTCGAAGATTCTCGACGATGCAAAACTGCTCTCACCCGCAAATGGCACCGCAACAACGCTTGGTCAGGCCACCGAGATTGCAGAACGCATTGGTTATCCAGTTTTAGTTCGCCCATCGTTTGTTCTCGGCGGTCGAGGCATGGAGATTGTTTATGACTCAGCTGCACTCGCAGACTACTTTGATCGCATCGCTGACCAAGCGATTGTGGGCGAGTCACACCCACTTTTGGTCGACCGATTCTTAGACGATGCAATCGAAATCGACATCGACGCTCTATTCGATGGAGAGCAACTTTATGTTGGCGGCATCATGGAACACATCGAAGAGGCCGGAATCCACTCGGGTGACTCGTCTTGCACCTTGCCCCCGGTCACGATGAGCGATGCGCAAATCAACCGAGTTCGCGAAGCTACACTAAAGATCGCACAGGGTATTGGCGTTCGAGGCCTAATAAATGTGCAGTTCGCTCTTGCTCACGATGTTCTCTATGTGCTCGAGGCGAATCCGCGGGCATCACGCACTGTGCCTTTTGTCTCTAAGGCGCTTGGCATCACCCTCGCTAAAGCGGCAGCACTTGTTATGGTGGGCTTCTCGATTAGCGATCTAATTAAAGATGGTCATCTGCCAGCTAAAGATGGCACGCATATTCCTTCTGGTTCGCCGGTCGCGGTTAAAGAGGCCGTGTTGCCTTTCAAGCGCTTCGCCACCAAGGATGGTCGTTTCGTCGACTCTTTGCTCGGGCCAGAGATGCGTTCTACCGGCGAGGTTATGGGCTTCGACATCGATTTTCCTACCGCGTTCGCTAAGAGTCAGGCCGCGGCGGGCAGCGCTCTGCCTGTTTCTGGCACTGTTTTTATCTCGGTTTCAGACCGCGATAAACATCAGGTTATTCTTCCGGTTCGACGTCTTCACCAGCTTGGTTATAAGATTCTGGCGACCTCTGGCACAGCAGCTATTTTGGCCCGACACGGCATCCCAGCCCAAGTGGTCAGAAAACACAGCGCAGATGACGCGGCGCCAGCTGGAGCTTCGATTGTTGACATGATTACTGACGGACTGGTTGATGTTGTTGTCAATACGCCATCAGGTTCTGATGCCCGCAAAGACGGCTACGAAATCCGAGCTGCCACCACTGCTGCTGACGCGCCTATTTTCACGACGATTGCACAGCTCAGCGCTGCCATCGGATCATTCGAAATCGTTCAGGGTGAAAGATTCAAAGTTAAGTCGCTTCAAGACTATGCACTTGATCGAAGGGCTGCACTTGCCAATTAGTTTTTCGAATAAGTTAGCAGCAGCCTTCGCAACATCACAGCTTTGCGTTGGAATAGACCCGCACGAATCTCTGCTTATTGAGGCAGGCCTTGAGATATCGCCGGTTGGACTAGAAACTTTCTCAAGAACCCTGCTTGAGCAAGCGGTCGGCCGAGCCAAAATCGTGAAGCCGCAGGTTTCGTTCTTTGAACGATTCGGCGCCGCCGGGTTTCAAGTTCTCGAAAAGCTTTGCAGTGAAGCAACCGAGGTGGGAATGCTCGTTATTGCCGATGCTAAACGGGGCGACATCGGCACCACGATGGCTGCCTATGGGGCGGCTTGGCTGGGGCAGTCAGCGCCATTCTTAGTAGATGCGCTAACCGTTAGCCCCTATTTAGGTTTTGACTCGCTGCACGAAATCGCAGCGCTTGCTACCGAACGAAGCAAGGCCATTTTTGTGCTGTGTGCGACTTCGAACGTTGAAGCTTACAAATTGCAAACCGCTAGAGTTTCATCGCAGAGCCTGGCCGCTTCAATTTGGCAAGACGTCGAAAAACTCAATCAAGTCATCAGTGCTAGCGCAAATGGCTTCGGCAACATCGGCACAGTGATAGGTGCGACGGTCGATTTCGCAAAACTCGGGTTACCTTTACAAGATTCGCATTTGGGTTCTAATGAAGGCCCGGCTGTATCGACACCGATTTTGGCTCCTGGCTTTGGCGCACAGGGAGCAAAGCTCTCGCAGGCAGGCGATATCTTCGGCAGGTACGCACCACAAACCATTTTTTCAGCATCGCGATCGCTACTCGAGACTGGCTTGACCAATGCAGGGTGTGCAATCGACGCAGCAAATGCCGAATTAGGCTCGTTGCATGACTAAATTGACCGTCATCTCGGGGCCTACTGCTGTCGGTAAAGGCACGGTTGTGCGTTATCTCTTGAATCAAAACCCAAATATCTCACTTTCGGTATCTGCGACCACTCGTTCGCCAAGACCGGGCGAGGTTGATGGGGTCGATTACTTCTTCGTTAGCCATGAACGATTCGATCAAATGATTGAACAAAATGAATTGCTCGAATGGGCAACTGTGCACGGCGTCAATCGCTATGGCACGCCAAGAGGCCCAGTCGTTGATGCCCTTTCGAACGGCAGACAATTGATTCTCGAGATAGACATCCAAGGGGCTAGGGCAGTCAAAGCCTCAATGCCAGAATGCAACACGATATTTATCGCACCGCCTACATTTGCAGACCTCAAGACAAGGCTTGCCTCACGCGGAACCGAAAATGAAGACGAAATCGCACGCCGATTAGTGACAGCAGAGGCCGAAATGTCGGCTGCAGGCGAATTCGACCACCTGGTTATCAACGATGAGGTAGCCAAATGCGCCAGTGGTGTCTTAGACTTGATGCAGGAATAGTTATAGCTGTTCGTTTCGCACCTAAAGAAGAGTAATAATGTCAGAAAAACTTGAAGGCATCGTCTCGCCATCTATCGACAAATTGATGAAGGCTGAGCCAACCAAATACGGATTGGTGATCTTTGCTGCTAAGCGCGCTCGCCAAATCAATGACTATTACTCGGCTCTGCACGAAGGCAGCCTGTTTTCAAACGTTGGCCCACTTGTTGACGCAGCCGTCGATGACAAGCCGCTGTCAATTGCTCTTCGAGAAATCGCTGACGGAGCGATCGTCAAAACCGACAAGGCATAATCTAGGCCGTCAATTAGACAGCTGAATTCGAATATTTTTGAAGGCCGCCCTCAATTGCTTCGCATCATTCTTGGAGTAACTGGGGGCATCGCCGCATATAAGGCAACCGGCGTAATCCGTGGCTTCAATGCTCTTGGCCACAGCGTCAAAGTGGTGCCAACCCAAAATGCGCTTCGCTTTATTGGCGCTGCAACTCTAGAGGCTCTCTCGCATAACAGTGTTGATGCTGACCTGTTCAGTGACGTTGATTCGGTTAAGCACATCGCGCTGGCCCAAGAGGCCGACGTGATTGTTGTGGCGCCAGCAACAGCGAGTTTTCTGGCGCGTTTCGCCGCTGGCATTGCCGACGACCTTCTGCTAAACGTTCTTCTTGCCACTAAGGCGCGAATCTTTGTGGCTCCTGCAATGCACACCGAAATGTGGCAGCACCCAGCCACGCAGGCAAACGTAGCGACTCTGAGGTCTAGATCGGTTGAGGTGCTTGAACCGGCTATAGGCCAACTGACTGGCAGCGATGTGGGCTCAGGCCGATTGCCCGAACCTGCCGAAATAGTTTCTTGGGTGCTGCGGCATGTTGGTGAGCCAGCTGAGCCGACCAGTGAATTGCCTTATTCGGGCAAACACATCGTGGTGACTGCCGGCGGCACACGAGAGCCAATCGACGCGGTTCGATTCATCGGCAATTACTCATCAGGCAAGCAAGGATTAGCGTTCGCGCGCCAAGCCATCGCATTAGGCGCCAGAGTAACCCTCATCGGCGCAAACATCGCTGACCCTGGTTTATCGAACTGCGAATTTGTTTCGGTTTCGACCTCTGCAGAACTGAGCCATGCCCTCAACACGACCTTAAAGCCTTCCGCTGGCACGGTTTCGGCTGTAATCATGGCAGCTGCCGTCGCCGACTTCAAAGTTGCAGAGCCATCGTCAAGCAAAATCAAGAAGAGCTCGAGCGCAGACAGCCTTGATCTGCATCTAGTTGCGACTACAGACATCATTGCTGAACTCGCGAGTTCTCAAACTGCTGCCGATAAGCCGATACTGGTTGCTTTTGCGGCCGAAACTCTAACTGGCGATGACCTAATCTCAGAGGCAAGGCGCAAACTAGTTGCCAAATCTGTTGATTACATAGTTGCCAACGATGTTTCTCATGGCAAAGTATTCGGTTCAGACAAAACCGAAGTGATCTTGGTAACTCGCGATCGAGCAGAGCCATTCAGCGGCGATAAAGATGCAGTGGCTAGGCAAATCCTTGGATTAATCGCGGTGGCACTTTAGTCGGTTGGCACAAAGTTAGAGCCAGCTGTCGGTGGCTAGTCATAAACTAAAAGCCTATGAATAGCCAGCGCCTTTTTACCTCAGAATCTGTTACCGAAGGTCACCCAGACAAGATCTGCGACCAAATTTCAGATGCGATTCTCGACGCGATGCTCGAGCAAGATCCAAATTCGCGTGTCGCCGTAGAAACGCTTGTTACGACCGGGCTAGTGCATGTTGCTGGCGAGGTCACAACCGAGGGTTACGTTGAGATCCCAAAAATCGTGCGACAGAAACTTCTCGACATTGGCTACAACTCTTCGGCCATCGGGTTTGACGGCAATAGTTGTGGGGTTACCGTATCGATCGGTCAGCAAAGCCCCGACATCGCGGCAGGTGTTGACCTTGCCGAAGAGTCACGATTGGGTATTTCGACTGATCTATTAGACGCACAGGGCGCAGGGGATCAGGGCATCATGTTTGGTTACGCAACCAACGAGACGAAAAACTTGATGCCACTGCCAATAACTATTGCTCATAGGCTCGCAGAGCAACTCGCTTGGGTTCGCAAATCTGAAACAGTCGATTTCTTGAGGCCAGATGGCAAAACTCAGGCAACAATTCTCTATGAGGGCTCAAGGCCAGTCGGCGTCGATGCCATCGTGGTTTCAAGTCAACACAACCCAAACGTGAGTCAGATCGAAATACGTGCCGTTATAGAGAAGCTGGTGATTGAACCTGTTCTCGCTGAATTCGAATTCGAGATGCCTGCTGATAAGTCTCGAATTTTTATTAATCCAACCGGCACTTTCATCATCGGTGGCCCTCAGGGCGATGCCGGTCTCACCGGCCGCAAGATTATCGTTGACACATACGGTGGTGCGAGTCGGCACGGTGGCGGCGCATTCAGCGGCAAAGATCCATCAAAAGTGGATCGCTCGGCGGCCTATGCCATGCGATGGGTTGCCAAGAATATTGTGGCGGCGGGTTTGGCTGATAGAGCAGAAGTTCAAGTTGCCTATGCCATCGGTCGAGCGCACCCAGTCGGGATCTACTTAGATACATTTGGTACCGAAAAAATCGAATCTGCAAAGATACTTCGCGCAGTGAGCGACGTGTTTGATTTGCGCCCAAGGGCAATTATTGAAGCTCTTGAGCTCTTGCGACCAATCTATGGGCAGACAGCAACCTACGGGCACTTCGGCCGAGAGCTTGAGAATTTCACTTGGGAATCAACAGGCAGGGCAGGTCAGTTGCGGGCGGCAGCAGGGCTCTAAATGACCAATAAGGTCACAATCGCCACGATTCGAATAGCTTCGCCTGTTCCAGCGCTCGATCGCGATTTCGAATATGTAGTTGACGATGCATTTACAGACGCCCTAGCCGTAGGTTCACTTGTGCAGGTTCCCTTCGGACGATCAAACTCACCTAAGAGTGCATTTGTCGTTTCGATCCGCCTCTGCGCGCCTGAAGACAGCGTAGGCCTGAAGAGCCTTGATTCATTGCTATCGGTTTTTCCACAGTTCAATCAAGAGCAGTTGACGTTTCTAAAGGCTCTTGCGAATCGCCAAGGCAGCTCATTCTCTGAGCTCATGGCCCAGGCCGCACCTAAGCGCTCGGTTCGACTAGAGAAGCAATTGGCAACTGCTGCTGCAAATGGCGTTTCAAAAATCCAGGGGCATCAACCTGAAACAAAAATGAGTGCCAAAGGCAGTGCCATAGGCGATCAACCGCGGTCAGCAATACCGACTCGGGTCTTCGTAAGATTGCCAGCTACCGAAGAATCACAAAACGCAGTGAATCAAAGCTGGGTGCGACTATTTTTAGACGCTGCAGAGAAGCATCTTAGAGTTGGCAAAAGCACAATAATTTTGCTTCCGGATTTTAGAGAATTGGCCGTGCTCGAATCGGCACTTGCAGCACAAGGCATGCTCGAAGCGGCTGCGCGCATTGTCTCGAGTGATGCCCTAGCAAAGGGCTACAAAATGCATCTTCTGGCCCTCGATCAGAGTCCACGAATCATTTATGGGTTGCGTTCTGCCGCGCTCGCTCCGGCCCATAATCTCGGGCTCATCTGTGCTCTCGATGAAAGCGACACAGCATTTATAGAGCAAAGTTCGCCCTATTGGGTTTGCCGCGATGCTGTGTTGACTCGCAGTCAAAGTTCTAATGTCGATGTTTTGTTCACCTCGAGAGTCGCTTCAGCAGAAATCGAGCGGCTTATCGAAATTGGCTTCGTCTCGAGGCAATCGATGGCCACAAACGCTCCCGCGGTGCACATAAACTCTTCGAATGAGCGACTAGACCAAACTAGTTTTGGTCTTATTCGGCGGGCACTCGATGCCGACAAATGTGTGCTTGTGCAAGTTGCCACATTGGGTCACACTAATTCGCTGTTTTGCTCTCGATGTGGGCAGTTGGCGCGATGCAGCAAATGCAACGCGGCCCTGATTTTGCCATTCGCCGGTCGACCAATTTGCCGCTATTGCCCTAATGACGCCCACGCTCAAGGCTGCCCATGCGGCAACTCTGATTGGCGATGGGGGCGTGCGGGATTAGAACGTGTGGCTGAGGAATTGGCTAAAAGTTTTATCGATGCCAAAGTTCTGAGCGCATCTGGCAGCGATGTGGTAACCGAAGTCGGGTCAACGCGAACGATAGTAGTTGCGACAGCTGGCAGTGAGCCCAAGGTTGAGCGCGGTTACGATGTTGTGACATTTATTGACGCTGACGCCCAGCTGGCCGGTAACCGCTTGCGCAACGCAGAGACTGCAATGAGGCACTGGCTAAACGCCTGTGCAAAACTCGCCCCCAGTGGAAAAGCCATTTTTAGATTGGCGGATTCAGATTTCGCAAGACAAATTGGGCGCTTCGCGATAGATGACATAAGTGCGCAAGAGTGGCAATCACGCAAAGAGTCTGGGTTGCCGCCCGCCAGAAGGCTCGCAAGCATAAGCTCAACCGATCAGATCACTCTGGCTAAAGCATTCAGCGAGCTATCTAAGAACTTTGAATGCTTTAGGTCAGCTTCAGACCCAAACAAAATTGGTGTGCTTTATGACTATGCCGACGCTGATTCGTTGAAGCAGAACATCAACACCGCGCTTTTTAGCCAGCCAAATATCAAGCAGGCTAAATCTTCAACTGGCAAAATTAGAAACATCAGGGCAGTCACGGTGAAATATGACGATTTGGAATTGATTTAATAATGCGCATTATTTTCGCTGGCACGCCCCCTAACGCTGCACATACCTTGAAAGCTCTGCATGGCTATGGCATCGAAATTGCACTCGTGCTCACTCGAACAGATTCTAAAGTCGGCAGAAAAGGTGAGATCGCCGAGTCAGCAGTTGCAGCGGCTGCTAGAGAACTTGGCCTAGAGGTTCATAAGGCAAACAAACTTGATGACAAAGCAGTGTCTGCAATTCGTGAAGCTAAAGCTGATTTCGCAATCGTTGTTGCCTATGGGGTGATTCTTAAGCAATCAGTAATCGACCTATTGTCTCTGGGTTGGTTTAACGTTCATTACAGCCTGTTGCCTGCCTATCGCGGAGCAGCTCCTGTTCAACACTCTCTCTTGAACCAAGACGCGATGACAGGTGTAACCGTTTTCAAAATTGACAGCGGGCTCGACACAGGTGAAATAGCAACACAGGTCGCAACCAAAATCGAGCCAGGCGAGAATGCTGGCGATCTGTTGGCGAGACTAACGGTATTGTCTGAATCGGTCTTGGTTGAAATAGTGCCTTTGATTTCAGCCAATCTTGTCGATCTAAAGCCTCAATCAACCCAAGGCATCTCGTTGGCACCAAAGCTCGCCCGTGATAATTTCTTGCTAGACGTCAGTTTTTCAGCCTCTCACAACCAGGCGATAGTAATGGCCGGCAACCCCGAGCCCATGGCGTATCTACAGATTAATAATCATGAC
>CAINTU010000180.1 GCA_903853515.1 uncultured Micrococcales bacterium
ACCATGGCTATCTCGGTGTTTGCAATCATCACCGTTTTGACTACATTGGCAGCGCCACTTCTGGTTTCGGTTTATACAACCGGCTGGTCGTCGTCTCAGCTAGCGCTAGCCACGGCATTCGCTTATTGGTGTCTGCCGCAACTGTTTTTTTATGGCCTTTACACCCTGCTCGGTGAAGTGCTAAACGCAAACAGTCGATTCGGCCCATACATGTGGGCTCCGGTTTTGAACAATGTTGTTGCAATCGTTGGCATGGCGATTTTCGTTTGGCAGTTCGGTTTTGACCCGACCGGCAAGCAGTCAATCGAAACCTGGGGTGCCGGGCAAATCACTTTGTTAGCCGGCACCGCAACCGCGGGTGTCGCTGCTCAGGCGCTGATTCTGTTTGCCTTTTGGCGCAAGGCGGGCTTAAGTTTCACACCAAACTTTCACTGGCGCGGCACCGGGTTGCGCCCGGCAATGCGCACCGCTTCGTGGACCCTCGGCATGCTGGTCATCACACAAATCGGCGGGGTAGTGCAGACGGCCGTCGCATCAAAAGCGGTTGAGGGGCGCGACGGTTCAATCGCGATTGCATCAGTCGCTGCAATGTCGATTGCTTGGTTGATTTTTATGTTGCCTCATTCGGTTGCAACCGTGTCGATCGCAACCGCCTATTTCACCAAGATGTCGACCCACGCTGTCGAAGGCAAAATCGGTGAGCTCAAGAATGATTTGGTGGCAGGGCTACGCACCATTGCTCTTATTTCGGTGCTGGCAACAACCGCACTCATCGTCTTGGCTTATCCGATTTCGAGGGTGTTCATCGGTGAGTTGCCTAGCGCCATTGCGCTTGGCAATGTGGTTATTGCAATGGTTGTTGGCCTGCTGCCATTCAGTTATGTCTTTATGATTCAACGTGCCTTCTATGCGCTAGAAGACACTCGCACCCCCTTCATTTTTACTGTTGTGCAAACCGCCATCAACATCATCGGGGCACTCGTCATCGCCAATGTCACACCACACCAATACATCGTGGTTGC
The DNA here is from genome assembly GCA_903853515.1 of uncultured Micrococcales bacterium. GTDB lineage: Bacteria > Actinomycetota > Actinomycetes > Actinomycetales > Microbacteriaceae > Rhodoluna. The sequence goes on from CAINTU010000180.1 coordinate 1,023, forward strand.
GCTTTCGCTTCTTGGCTCTGGCGCGATAGTGGTGCAATGCCTGCTCGCCTATGTGCTCTTCAAGCGCAAACATGGATCCCTGGGTCACAGCACACTATTCACAGTGATTTGGCGATTCGCAGTGGCAGCAATTATTTCAGGCGGCATCGGTTTTGGCTTGCTGCAGGCACTTGGCGGAGCAAACCCAGGCAGATTCCCCGTTGCCACAATTGCATCGAGTGGCATAACCTGTTTAGCCCTCGGATTCGCCATGGCCATGATTTATCTTGCCCTGCTTCGAGTTTTGCGAGTGCCAGAAGCCACATCGTTGGTTAGCAACCTAACCGGTGCAATTAGGCGCATAGCCAAGCGCAAATAGCGCAATAAACCAATCGGGAATAACACGCCGATAAACTCATGTTTATTGCAATGCAACCAAGCGTTCGGCGCCAAGTTGCGATTCACAAATTCAACCTAAGAGGCAAAAGTGCGCGACGTCATCATCATCGGATCAGGCCCAGCTGGTTATACCGCTGGCATCTATACCGCTCGCGCCGGGCTCAACCCACTTTTGATCGCATCTTCGGTTGAAGCCGGTGGCGAGTTGATGAAGACCACTGAGGTCGAGAATTTTCCTGGTTTCGTGAACGGCCTGCAAGGCCCAGAGCTGATGGCAGCTTTTCAAGCCCAAGCAGAACGCTTCGGCACTGAAGTGCTCATGGATGACGTTATCGAGGTTGACCTTAAGGGTGACATCAAGATAGTGAAAACCGGTGGAGGCAAAACCTTTGAAGCCAAGACCGTAATTCTTGCCACCGGCGCTGCTTATCGCGAACTTGGTTTGCCTCGCGAAAAGGATTTAAGTGGGCACGGCATTTCATGGTGTGCGACTTGCGATGGGTTCTTCTTTAGAGAAAAGACAATCGCCGTGGTCGGTGGCGGTGACTCTGCGATGGAAGAAGCGACT
>CAINTU010000181.1 GCA_903853515.1 uncultured Micrococcales bacterium
CAGATCATTCGACCCACCGGATTGGTTGACCCTAAGGTCGTCATCAAGCCGGTTAAAGGCCAGATTGATGACCTTCTCGAAGAGGTCAAAGTTCGAGCCGAACGTGACGAACGCGTTCTTGTCACAACGCTAACTAAACGAATGGCAGAAGAGCTAACCGACTTTATGACCGAGGCTGGGGTTCGAGTTAGGTATCTGCACTCTGATGTTGATACTTTGAGGCGCGTAGAACTTTTGCGCGAACTTCGAAGTGGCGTCTATGACGTGCTGATCGGCATCAACCTGTTGCGCGAGGGTCTAGACCTGCCCGAGGTTTCACTTGTTGCGATACTTGATGCCGACAAAGAGGGTTTCTTGAGATCGTCAACCTCGCTTATTCAGACCATCGGTCGCGCCGCTCGAAACGTAAACGGCGAGGTGCACATGTATGCCGATCGCATTACAGACTCTATGGCCAAGGCTCTCGATGAGACCGATCGTCGACGCGAAAAGCAAGTGGCTTATAACCTTGCCAAGGGTGTCGATCCACAGCCACTTAGGCGCCGAATCGCAGACATCACAGACAGTATTTTGCGTGAAGAGCAAGACACTGCTGAACTTCTCGACTCAGCTAAGCAAAAGCGAAACCGCGATGGCAAGGCGATCCAACCGGTTAGAAAGCGCCCGAGCGGTAACGCTAGCTACGACGAACTGCTTGCCCTGGTTGCCGACCTAGATTCTCAGATGAAATCTGCTGCGGCTGAGCTCAAATTCGAGTTGGCAGCTAGGCTTCGCGACGAGATTTCAGAGCTCAAATACACAATTCGCCAAATAGACAAGATCTGATCCAAGTCAATTCGTCTCAGCACCATTGCGACGTCTCAGCTCGGTAAATCCCTGTCGAACCCTAAGTTAAACTGGTGCAATGCCGGTTATTCAGAATGCCCCAGAAGACAAGTTGGTCATCAAGGGTGCCCGAGTGCACAACCTAAAAGACCTAACTCTTGAGATACCTCGCAATGCGATGGTTGTTTTCACTGGCCTAAGCGGATCAGGCAAATCATCTCTTGCATTTGACACAATTTTTGCCGAGGGGCAACGGCGTTACGTCGAATCGCTCAGCGCCTATGCAAGGCAGTTTTTAGGCCAAGTTGATCGGCCAGATGTCGATTTCATCGAGGGGCTCTCACCTGCGGTTTCTATCGACCAGAAATCAACTAATCGCAACCCTCGTTCAACAGTCGGCACGATTACCGAGATTCACGATTACTTGCGTCTGCTCTGGGCCAGGGTCGGTGTGCCTTTCTGCGCCGAATGCGGTGAGCGAATCGTCAAGCAAACGCCACAGCAAATCGTTGACCAGATTCTCGAGTTCAAGGCGGGCACGAAGTTTCAGATTCTTGCTCAAATTGTTGATCAAAAAAAGGGTGAGTTTGCTGACCTTTTTCGCGACCTGATTTCGCAAGGATTCGCCCGAGCCGTGGTCGACGGTGAAGTCATCACGCTTTCAGATGCCAAGCCTCTCAAAAAGACCTTCAAGCATGACATTTCTGTTGTCGTCGATCGCCTAGTGGCTAAAAGCGATATATCTTCGAGACTTATTGATTCTGTCGAGACAGCTCTAAAACTTGCTGGCGGCAAGATAACCATCGATCTGGTCGACGTCGAGGGTGAAGGCAAATACCGCTCATTCAGCGAAAAGATGTCTTGCCCAAACGAGCATCCACTTGCAATCACAGAGATTGAACCGCGCACTTTTTCATTCAACGCGCCTTTCGGCGCCTGCCCAACCTGTTCTGGCCTTGGCACCAAGATGTCGGTTGACCCAGAGCTGATCATCGGTGACCCTGCCGAATCAATCAACGGTGGCGCAATCTTGCCGTGGTCAACTCAGGGAAAGGGTTTGTTCAGCTTTTACACTCGCATGCTTGAGGGCCTCTCGGCAGACCTCGATTTTTCTCTAGACACAGCTTGGCAAGATTTGCCAGATGAAGTGCAGCAGGCCATATTGTTCGGCAACAACTTTGATGTTCAAATGAAGTGGAAGAACCGATACGGTCGCGAACTGCGCTATTCGACGGGTTTCGAAGGCGCTATAAATTACATCGAGCGAAAGTACCTAGAGTCTGAACACGGCACATGGTCTTCGAATCGATGGGTCGAATATTTGCGCGAGACCCCTTGCCCCGACTGTCACGGCACAAGGCTGAGGCCAGAGGTGCTCGCCATCAAAGTTGCCGACAAGTCAATCGCAGACGTGGCAGCCATGAGTCTCGGTGATTGCACCGCCTTTTTTAGCAAGATCAAATTGGCAGCTAGAGAC
>CAINTU010000182.1 GCA_903853515.1 uncultured Micrococcales bacterium
ATTCGAAGTGATTGCCCTAAAGCCTGGCGATGAGGTGATTGGTGCCGCGCTATCAAATGAAGACGACCAATTGGTTTTCATCGCTGATGATTCGCAATTGCTTAGATTCGATGCCAAATCGGTTAGACCGCAAGGGCGAGGCGCGGCGGGAATCGCAGGAATCAATCTTGCCGAGGGCTCAAGCGTTGTGGCCTTCGCTGTAATAAACCCAAAGTTTGATAATCAAGTGTTGACAGCAGCGAACAATCGCGAGTCACTCGGTGCCATCGACTCAGGAAGCGCAAAACTCTCTGCGCTAAGTGAGTTTCCGGCAAAGGGTCGAGCCACCGGCGGTGTTAGATCGCAGAAATTTATTCGCGATGAGAATTCGATATATTTCGCATACGTTGGCCCAGCGCCTGTTTTGGCAATGGGGTCGGCGGGCAAACCACTCGAACTTGACCTAAAGCCTGTGAAAAGAGATGCTTCGGGTAGTCCGGTTTCAGCAACTCTCGTCGCCGCGGGCAGCAACTAGATAGATTCTTTGTGCAAAGTTGCATTTGCGCCCTCTAGGCGTCGATACGCTCTCGTTCAAAGGTGTCTGCCGCGTCAATAATGAAGTCACGTCGTGGCGCAACCTCATTACCCATGAGAAGTTCGAATACCGACTCAGCCGAAGCCGCAATGTCAACGGTTACTCGACGAAGGGATCGAGATTTTCGATCCATGGTTGTTTCTGCCAACTGATCGGCATCCATTTCGCCAAGACCCTTGTAACGCTGAATTGGTTCTTGGTAGCGCTTGCCGGCCTTTTGCAGTTTTGCCAATAGGGCTTCTAGCTCTTGTTGTGAATACGTATAAATCGTTTCGTTAGCCTTGCTGCCTGGATTTATAACGACTACCCGATGCAAAGGAGGCACGGCTGCGAAGACTCGACCGGCCTCAACCATTGGCCTCATGTATTTATAAAACAGTGTGAGAAGCAAAGTTCTGATGTGTGCGCCATCGACATCGGCGTCACTCATCAAAATGATCTTGCCGTAGCGTGCCATCTCGAGATCGAAACTGCGCCCCGAACCCGCACCGATGACCTGAATGATAGAGGCGCATTCATTATTGGCCAGCATTTCGCTTATCGGTGCTTTCTGAACATTCAGAATTTTTCCTCGGATGGGCAGCAATGCCTGATATTCACTGTTGCGAGCAAGCTTGGCGGTACCAAGGGCGGAATCCCCCTCGACAATGATGAGCTCGCTATCGAGAGTGTCTTGAGTTCGGCAATCGACCAACTTTGTTGGCAGAGACGACGATTCAAGCGCTGTTTTGCGCCGCTGAGTCTCTTTATGCGCTCGCGCTGAAAGCCGAGCACGCATTTCGTTGACAACCTTGTCGATCACTAAGGCTGTTTGAGCCTTGTCATCGCGCTTGCTGCTGGCGAAGCGATCGTTTAACGCTTTGGTGACGATGTTTGTAACTATCGCCTTTACGGCAGGTGTGCCGAGTACCTCTTTGGTTTGTCCCTCAAATTGAGGCTCGGCAAGGCGCACGGTTACGACAGCTGTCAAGCCAGCAGTGATGTCTTCTTTCTCGATTTTGTCGTTGCCAAGTTTGAGCTTTCGACTTTGAGCCTCAACTTGTGCGCGAAATACTTTTATAAGTGCCTGCTCGAATCCCGTGACATGAGTGCCGCCTTTTGGCGTCGAGATGATGTTGACGAAGCTCTTTAACACAGTGTCATAGCCGGTTCCCCAACGCACCGCGATGTCAACCTCACACTTGCGTTGCACATCACTAGAGACCATGTTGCCGTTTTCATCTAATACAGGCACAGTTTCGGTAAAGGTTGCTTCGCCCGCTAGGCGCCAAACAGAACTTACCTGTTCGTCGGTAGCGAGATATTCGGCGAACTCGACGATGCCGCCCTGAAATAAAAAATCGTGCTTCTGCGATTTGCCTGAACGCTGATCGTCAACAACGATCTGAAGCCCAGGAACAAGAAAGGCGGTTTGGCGTGCTCTTGCGAGAACCTCATCAAGGTCAAACAAGGCATCCTTGATGAAAATCTGCGGGTCAACCCAATAGCGAACGCGAGTGCCGGTAGTGCCCTTGGCTACCTTGCCCAGAACTTGCAGCTCGCTCTTGTCTGAGAATGCTTTAAAGCTGTTGCTAGGTTTGATGCCTTTGCTGTCGTCGAAGCGACCAGGCTCGCCACGGTGAAATGACATGCCAAATGTTTGACCGTCGCGGTCTACTTCGACGTCTAAGCGCTCAGAGAGAGCGTTCACCACCGATGCTCCAACGCCGTGCAAACCACCAGATGCAGCATATGATCCACTGCCAAATTTGCCACCCGCGTGAAGTTTGGTGAAGACAACTTCGACGCCTGAAAGGCCGGTCTTTGGTTCAATGTCTACTGGGATGCCTCTGGCACGGTCACGCACCTCGACACTGCCATCTTCGTGCAGAATCACGTCGATGCGTTTGCCGAACCCACCAAGGGCCTCATCTACCGAGTTGTCGATTATCTCCCACAGGCAGTGCATGAGACCGCGGCTATCGGTTGAGCCGATATACATAC
>CAINTU010000183.1 GCA_903853515.1 uncultured Micrococcales bacterium
AGGTCTGAACTTGGTTTTGCGGCAGAAGATCCAAAGTCAATCGATGAGCACTTCGATTTAAAATATCGCGGTGCCCGGTTCTCATTTGGATACCCTGCTTGCCCAAACCTTGAAGATCGAATCAAGCTCGTCGAGCTGCTTGATCCATCGAGAATTCAAGTTGAATTGAGCGAAGACCTTCAATTGCATCCCGAACAGTCGACCGATGCAATCGTGTTGCATCACCCTGAGGCTAAATACTTTTCGGTCTAGCGCGGTCTTGCGAGAGCACTCTCTATAAACTTCTAACTGATGTCTAGCAATCAAGCAACTTTGCGCACTGGGGCCGAACTTATGGCCCTGGCTCGTTCACGCGCCGTGCGCAAGAGCATTCTGGTGAAAGATACCGAGACTGCATATTGGGTTTACGAAGCAAGCACCAAAAATCCTTCAGCAGCCCTCGATGTCGTAATTTTGCACGGCTACCGAGGTGATCACAATGGTCTCGAGGCTCTTGCCGGTGCACTGTCAGATTTCAATGTTTATTCACCCGATTTGCCTGGTTTTGGTCAGAGCTCGCCCTTTGCAAATCAAACCCACGACCTGGCCAGCTATTCGACTTGGTTCACTGAATTCGTAAACGGTCTTGGGCTAACGCGTTCGCCTTTTCTGCTCGGACACTCTTACGGATCCACGGTGGTTGCATCAGCCTTGGCAAATGATTTGCACGCCTCTGGCGCTGTGCTCATAAATCCAGTTGTTGATGGTGTGCTAAGCGGCTCAAATCGCTTTCTCACCGCTGTGATGATGGTCTATTACGAAATTGCGGCAAAGTTGCCAAAGCGCGCTGGGTTGGCAATGCTCAAGTGGAAAACGATGGTCTCAAGCATGAGCGCCGTCACCACAAAATCAAAAGACAAAGCGGTTCGCAAGTGGATTGACGAACAGCATCAAATGCACTTCAACTCGTTTGCCAATACCGAAGTGGTGCTCGAAAGCTATCGCTCATCAACCAGCACGAGCATTGCCAAATTTGCAAAAGACATAAAGATTCCGGTGTTGCTCGTGCCATCTGACCGTGATGAAGTAACGCCTCAAGAGAAAGTCTTCGAGATCGCTAAAGATTTCGATTTTGCTCAGGTTTACCTGGTTGAGAATTGTGGCCATCTGGTGCACTACGAAGCAGCCGACGCCACAATGGCAAAGGTGACTGAATTCATCTATGGTGTTAGCAACAAGTGACCAAGTTCTTTTTCGACGCCAGATTCATAAGGCTAGATAGACACGATGGCATCTCGCGCTTCAGCGCCGAAATTTTCACTGCCTTGGCCCAAATCGCCGAAGTGACTGCAATCATCTATGACGAGCGCCAGCTTGCCCACCTGCCCGATGGAACTGAGCATGTGAAGCTTTCGAATCCTGAGGCAGCCGGCGAATTCTTTATAGCGTCAAAACTAAATCGACTAAACGCCACTCACGTATTTTCTCCTATGCAGGTGATGGGCAGTTGGCGAAGAAAATACCGACTGGTGCTGACTCTGCATGATTTGATTTATTACCGACACCGCACACCGCCTCGCGATCTCAACCTGTTGCTTCAACTGGTTTGGCGCCTTTATCACTTGACCTATTGGCCGCAACGCCTTTTGCTAAACCGTGCCGACGCGATTGCAACAGTATCGAAGACATCAAAAACCGCGATTGAGACTAATCGGCTCACCAAACGAGATGTTTCTGTGATCTATAACGCGTCTAGCTTCGCTGTGCCTAGCAAAGCGCGAGAATTTGATTTTGCAAAAAAGAAGTTAATCTATGTCGGCAGTTTCATGCCATACAAAAACGTTGAAACTCTAATTGAGGCATGTGGTCAGCTACCTGAGTTTGAACTTCATTTGCTAAGCAAAATTTCTGTGCAAAGACAGAATGAGTTAAGCCAACTTGCAGGCAAGCTAGGTGCAACAGTGTTCTTTGTCGGGGGAGTCTCTGACGAGCAATACCAAGAGATTCTTGATGAAGCCTTCGCTCTGTTGAGTGCCTCGAAAGATGAAGGTTTCGGTATTCCGTTAGTCGAGGCGATGCGACGCGGAACGCCCGCCGTTGTCAGCGATATCGAAATCTTTAGAGAAATCGGTGGCCAGGCCGCAACCTATTTTGATCCAAACGATGCGGGTGCGCTAGCAGAAGCAGTGAGGCAGCTTGACGAGCAAGCTAGCTGGCAACGAGTTTCTGAGCTTTCAAAAGAGCAGTCGATGAAATTCAATTGGAACTCATCTGCCAAATCGCTCTTGCAGATTATGCAAATACCTTCGAAAGACTAAATTTCGGCCAAACTTGCGGGGGCATATTCACTTAGCGCCCAAACACCATCTGCGTGTTCTAGGCGATTGAGTGAAACATTTTGCAGTCGATCTTGCTCAAGCGGGTATTCGCCAGCGCTAACTATCGTGATGAGCTTTCGAATCAAAGCCCCGTGAGAAATCGCCAGAACCCTAAGACCCGCGTATTCGCTGGCGATTAGATCTAGAAGTGCATTAGCCCGTTTGGTTAGCTGTGCAAGAGTTTCGATGCCGTCAATCTGATCATGAGTTTCATGCAGGGTTCGCCATTCCGCGATACTCAAACCCTCTGCCGAACCGAAAGAACGCTCGATTAGCCCCTCGACCACAATCGGCCGCAACCCAAGCACGAGACCAAAGGCATCAGCAGTCTCGCGGGCGCGATCAAGCGGTGAGCAGAGCAAGACATCCCAGTCACCTGCATTGATTTTTGAAGCACCCTGCTGCGCTTGAAGCCTGCCAGTGTCGTTCAAAGGCACATCAGTTGAGCCTTGCAACAACAGCGCGAGGTTCCAGTCGGTTTGGCCGTGACGTACTAATCCGAGCATCGTTGAAGTCATTTAAGCAACCTGTCTAAAACCTGAGATGTATTTGCTTCGATTTTGGCAATAGCGAGGTGATCTGCCTTTGATTCGCCAAGGTTCACAATGATTATTTCTCGACCAGCTTTCGCCGCAGCACGCACAAATCGAAGACCTGAGTTCACAGCTAACGAAGTGCCGGCAACAAGCAGAATCGGCGCAGAATCAAAAATGCGATTTGCTGATTCGACCCGTTCGATTGGCACGCTCTCGCCAAAGAAAACTACATCTGGTTTCAATGTTCCTTTGCAATTCAAACAAACTGGGATTCGAAAATCGCTGGTTGCCTCGATCTCGGCGTCGCCGTCTGGCGTGAACTCGATCTGCTGGTCTTTAGAAAGATTAGGGTTCAACTCTTCGATTTGGGCGTCGAGGTCGCTTCTCGAGATCAGCTTGCGGCAACTCATGCAAATCACTCGATCAAGCCTGCCGTGCAAATCAATTACTTTAGCGCTGCCGGCAGCCTGGTGCAGACCATCGACGTTTTGAGTAACAATCCCAGCGATTTGACCAACTTTTTCGGCGCGGGCAAGTGCGAAATGCCCCTGGTTAGGCAGGGCATCTGAGATTCGACTAAATCCCACATAACTTCTGGCCCAATAACGACGCTGGGCATCAATAGAACCCATAAAAGAGTCGAAGGTCATTGGGTGTCGAGGGGTTCGACCTGCACCACGATAGTCAGGAATGCCAGAGTCCGTTGATATTCCAGCGCCAGTCAATACCGCGATTTGGCGATTTGAAATGCGCTCACGCGCCATTTCGATGCCGTACAGCACCGCAGAACTCAATTGCTCAGCTGCATCATTCATACTTAGGCAAGTCTAAAACTTGGGCGGCACAATCCATGCTCTAAACAGGTGGCAGAATTGCGTTGAGCAATTCGGCGCGGCAACTAACTAAGGGCACAGGTTGATTAAATACATCGGCTCTAAGCGTGTCTTGATGCCAGTGATTGAAAAACTTGCCAGCGCAAGCGGGGCAGAAACAGCGCTCGATCTTTTTACCGGAACAACTCGAGTTGCCAGAGCGCTTAAATCGACCGGAATGCATGTTACCGCCAGCGACTCAGCAAGCTATTCAAGGGTCTTTGCCCAAACTTGGATTGCGCTTGATCGCACACAGGTGAATCTAGCCGAACTAGATGAGGCGCTGGCAGAACTCAACGCTCTCAAAGGTGCAGCGGGTTATTTCACCCACAAGTTCTGCATCGAAGCAAGATATTTTCAGGTCGGCAACGGTGAGCGAATCGACGCCATGCGTGAGCGAATCGAAAGCAGCTATAAGTCCAGTTGGCTCTACGAGCCGTTGCTTACGTCGTTGATTCTGGCCGCAGATCGCGTCGATTCAACTACTGGCCTGCAAATGGCATACCTAAAAAGCTACGCCGCACGTTCATTTCGCACCCTTGAGCTTCGTGACCCAGGTTTGATGGTGGGTTCAGGCGTGGCACTGCAGGGCGACGCAATCGAACTCTCTGCCAGCCTGCCCGAATACGATTTGGTTTATCTCGATCCGCCATATAACCAGCACCGGTACTTCAGCAACTATCACATCTGGGAATCCTTGGTGCGCTGGGATAAACCCGAGACCTATGGGGTAGCAAACAAACGGCTTGATGCGCGCGATGCAAGCATGAAGAGTCCATTCAATTCGCGGCTCACCATGGCAGATGCTCTAAACACAACAGTCAGCCAACTCAAAGCGAAGACCATGATGCTCAGCTATAACAATGAGGCGTGGCTCTCGCGTGCCGAGCTTTTTGAAATCGCTTCACAAATTGGCGAGGTGCGCATCCTTGATTTCGATTCAAGGCGCTATGTCGGTTCACAAATAGGCGGATTCAATCTTCAAGGCAGGCGAGTGAGCGATCCAGGCCACAAACAAAATATTGAGCACATTGTTTTGGCGGGTAAGCCAGAGATTTTAGATCGAATGCAAGCAGCTCTGAGTTAAACAAAAAATCCTCAACCTAAAAAGGCCAAGGATTCTTCGTTTAGCTGTCTCAAGCTACGTGTCCGAAAGGGGACTTGAACCCCTACCCGCCGAAGCGGACTAGCACCTCAAGCTAGCGCGTCTACCATTCCGCCACCCGGACTGATGTGAATCTATTGTGGTAGCAAGTGAAAAGTTTATACGAAACTAATTGGCCTCGGCACCGAGCGCTTCAAGCGTTATTGGCATTGTCAAGAGTAAGTTGGCGTTATGGCTAAAGATGCGAGAGTCGCCCTCAATCAATTGAACGCAGCGTTAGAACGTCACTTTGAGGCGGTCGCATCGGGGCGAGGCTCTGATGACCCGGCTATTTTGCATGCCTATGTCAGCCTAGAAGAGGCTTTTCTCGATTACGAAGAGGCCCTAAACGACCAGTTCGGCGAGTTCTTGCCAATGGAACTGGCAGAAGACGAGAGCGAGTCAAATTGAGTTTCATCAACGCAGTAATCCTGGGATTAGTTCAGGGACTGACAGAGTTTTTGCCTATCTCGTCGAGCGCTCACGTTCAAATCGTCGAGACATTGCTTGGCCTGAATAGTTCAACCGGCATCAGCAAGGCTCAACTAACTGCCTTTATTGCAACCATCCAGTTGGGAACCGAGCTTGCGGTTTTGATCTTTTTTTGGCGCGACATCACTCGAATCATTGCCGCCTTTTTTGGTGGGCTTTTTGGGTCACGCAAAAAAGAGAGTGATTACAGACTCGGCTGGCTAATCATCATCGGCTCTTTACCGGTCATTGTTATCGGCTTGGCGTTCAAACACGTCATCGAAAATGACCTGCGAAACCTTTGGGTAATTGCACTGACACTTGTGATTTTCGGCCTGGTTCTTGGTTTTGCTGATCGAGTCGGCAAAAAGCAGAAGTCAATTGAATCGCTCACAACTCGCGATGGTGTCTTGTTTGGTCTTGGGCAGGCGCTGGCTGTGATTCCGGGTGTTTCTAGATCTGGCGGCACCATCTCGGTTGGCTTATTTTTGGGCTACACCCGTGCGGCAGCAGCACGCTACAGCTTCTTGCTGGCTATACCGGCTGTTTTGGCTAGCGGGCTCTATGAGTTCTACGGCTCTTATAAAGATCTGCCAAGTGACCTATTGACTGCAACGGCTGTATCAACGGTTGTCGCATTCGCCGTTGGCTATGCGGTGATTGCAGTGCTGCTCAAATACTTAGCCCGAGGTTCGTTCATGCCGTTCGTCATTTGGCGCTTGCTAGTTGGCGTTGCCCTGATTGCGAGTTTGAGCCAAGGATTATTTTCTGCCTAAATAACGGCAGACTATTCGCCAGCTGAACCGTGGTCTTGGGCAGGCCCTTCGCCTTCACCCATTTCGTTTTGACGCAAAAACTTTTCAACCTCTTTAGCTAGCTGATCACCACTGGCTTCGCTCGCTACTGCCTCGTCGTGACTTTTTTCGAGCGATGCTATGTAATTGGCCATGTCTTCATCGCCTTCAGCCATCTCGTCGAGATTGCGTTCCCAGTCAAACGCTGCCTGCGACAGGCTTGAGTGGTCAAAGTTAACATCAAGCAGGCCTTCGAGAGTGCTAACAATGGCTAGCGCCACCTTTGCACTTGGAGCATTCGAAACATAATGTGGCACCTGGGCCCAAACAAATAGATTAGGCACACCGTTTTCTTCACAAGCTTGGGCTAGCACCGACATAAAGCCGGTTGGGCCTTCATAATTGCTGCGTTCAACGCCAAGCTGGTTTCTGACGGCAACATTGTTGCTGAATTGTTGAACCCTAATTGGTCGTGTGTGCGGCGCCTCGTCGGCTAGAGAACCAACAAAAATCACCGAAGTGATCTCTCTGTCTTCGATAACTTCAATCAATTCGTCTTTGAGCGTGTGCCACTTAAGGCTCGGCTCTTGGCCAATCAGCAAAAAGATTTCGCGGCTACCCTTTATGCGGCGACCCTTTGCTGCTATCTCGGCCCAAAGCTCGAGGCTTGGCCAAACTAAATCGCGATCGCCGTTTTCGTCGAGAACTATTGTTGGCCGTTGGTCGATGAAATTGAAATAATCTTCGTCTTCGACGGCATAGACGCTTTCGCTACCAAGTTGTTCGCGAATAAAGTTGAGCGCCATAGTTGCACCGCTGGCCACGTCTGACCAGCTGTCTAAAGCCACTAACAACGTGCGACCTGAAAATAGGTCGGTTTGTTCACTCATCAAGTTACCTTCGGTTCTCTCGCATCTAAAACTCTATGCGAACCAGCCGAGTAATATTTAGACATTATGTTTGGTCGTCGTCGCCTGCCCCATGCTGTGCTTTTTGACATGGATGGCACGCTGGTCGACTCAGAACACTATTGGGTGTCTAGCGAGAAAGCTCTCGCCGAAGAGTTCAACGGCACCTGGACAAACGATGATGGCCTGTCTGTCGTCGGAATGAGCTTGACCGACTCATCGTTGGTTTTCAAATCGAGAGTCGAGACTGATTTAACAGCCGACCAGGTGGTGCAGCGACTCACTGATTCTGTTTCAGAGCAGCTTGCGCGTGAGATTCCCTGGCGGCCAGGTGCCAAAGAGTTGTTGCTCGAAATTCGCAAGGCAGGCATCAAAACAGCCTTGGTAACCATGTCTTTGCGCAGAATGGCCAAACAGGTTGTCGATGCTATTGATTTTGATGCATTCGACTTGATCATCGCCGGTGACGATGTTCGCAACGGCAAGCCGCATCCTGAACCATATTTGCTTGCCGCAGAGCGCCTAGGCGTTGACCCGAAAAACTGTGTGGCATTCGAAGATTCGCTTTCGGGTTTGCGTTCTGCTGAGGCAGCCAACACCAAAGCGGTCGGCATTCCAAACGTTGTGCCGATTGAGCAAATCCCTGGTCGAATTCTTTGGGATTCACTGAGTGGCAAATCTTTGCGTGATTTGCGCAAACTTTTTTGATCCAAGAAAGAGACAATTGAGCGACTTTTTAGAACCTAGAGGCCCATTTCGAGTGGGCGAGCGGGTTCAGCTAACCGGCCCTAAGGGCAGGCTAAACACGATCACGCTTAAGGCGGGGGCCGCTTTTGGCACTCACCGAGGCGATTTGTTGCACGATGAAATCATCGGCAAGCCCGACGGCTCGGTCGTTACCAACAAGGTCGGTGTCGAATATTTGGCTTTTAGGCCGCTGCTGGCAGATTTTGTGATGTCGATGCCTCGGGGCGCAGCGATTATTTATCCCAAGGATGCCGCGCTCATCGTAACTTTCGGCGATATCTTTCCTGGTGCAAGGGTAGTCGAGGCCGGCGTGGGTTCCGGTGCTCTCAGCCTTTATCTGCTTAGGGCAATCGGCGAATCAGGATCACTTCATTCGTTTGAGCGCCGCGATGAGTTCGCGCAAATCGCACAGGGCAACGTTGCTACATTTTTAGGCAAGCGCCCTAAAAATTGGCAGGTCACAACAGGGGATTTGCAGGTCGAGCTTGCCAACCACGTTGAGCCAGGGTCAATCGACCGCGTCGTGCTCGATATGCTCGCTCCATGGGAATGCATCGACGAGGTTGCCATTGCGCTGACCGCCGGCGGCGTATTGGTCTGCTATGTCGCGACTGTTACCCAACTTTCGCGAACCGCCGAAGCTATTCGAGAGTCGGGTCTTTTTGCCGAGCCTGAATCGCTTGAAAGCATGGTTCGCGATTGGCACCTGCAAGGCTTAGCGGTTAGACCCGAGCATCGAATGATTGCGCACACTGGGTTTTTGCTGTTTGCTAGGCGTCTTAGCGAAGGCACACAGTTGCCGAACTTCAAGTCAAAGGTGAAGCCCGAGTTCACCGATGAAGACATGTCGGTATGGAACCCAGAACACATGGGCGAGCGCAAGGTGAGCGAAAAGCGCTTGCGCAAGAGCGTTAGGGCCGCAGCTCAAGGCGCTGTCGATGCATCAGAGCTCTAAGCCCTTGGCTGATTAGACTTAGAAACCAAGCTAGAAAGAAAGTTCTCGTGCAAAAATTTTGGGCAGCCCTTACTCTTACCGCAGTCGCACTATCGCTTTCGAGCTGCGCGGCACAGCCTCAGGCCCTTGCGCCGTTTGAGGGGCTGAGCGCCGCTTGCGATCACTTCACCTCAAACAGTGAACTCGATCAGGTCAAAGTTGTCGACACCGCCTCAAAGGTGCCTCAGCTGCAGTTCTCTGCTGGTCTAAAACCCTCAACAATTCTTACCCGAGTGGTCAAAGAGGGCTCAGGCCCGGTCTTCACCGGCAACCAATACGTGAATTTCGATTACCTGTCTTATAGCACCGGTTCTGTCACTGGTGCCAAGGTGGTTGAGCCGCAGCTTATTGGTGCATCGAAATTCGATGGAAAGGCTTTTGGCCAAGCAGAAATTGATTCGGTTTCAACGGCCGATTTCTGTCACGCGCTGAGCGGTGTTCGTGAGGGCTCGCGTGTTCTTGTTGCAACGCCGGCTTCGAACGGTGCACCCGATGCCGTCTATCTTCTCGACATCCGCCAAATTTTCTTGCCACACGCCAATGGCGCTGTGCAGATGCCGACAACCGGGTTCCCTCAGGTTGTGCGCGACCCGAAGACCGGTCAGCCTGGCATTTTGGCTCCGGTTGACCCAGCACCGAAGGACTTCAAGAAAGCCACTGTGATTCAGGGCGCCGGAGCACAGGTCAAGATGGGCGACACAGTGATGGCAAATTATGAAGTCTTCATCTATTCGAGCAAAATAACCGACGCTACAGATTCAAACTGGACAACCGCACCGGTTACTCCGCTGCCTTTCAAAGTCACCTATGGCACCGGATTGATTGCTGGATTCGTGAAGTCGCTTGAGGGCAGCCACGTTGGC
>CAINTU010000184.1 GCA_903853515.1 uncultured Micrococcales bacterium
CTTTTATAGGGGGCTTGACTGCCCCGAGTATCCGGATCTTTTCTATGTGGTCTATTTTCTAGGCAACGCGCCGGAAGTTATAAAGGTGAACAGGAGGTCTGATTACAACTACCCTCTGGTTTTCATTAGCGCAACATCTACTGGTTGGGATGGAAACAAAAAAGTAGATCCATCGACTACAAGCTTTTTGGCTACTAATTGGAACGTTTTTCTTTCACCCAAAGCTCACGGGTGGGGATACTTTGATGTAGTGGATTATGCGGACCCCGGCAAATTCCCTAAGCCAGAGCCGGATTACCCTAGCAAGAATAAGCCCATTATTCATGGCGAGCCCTATCTAGAAAACACCATCTCTGTCGATGTGGGTAGTTACCCCGAGGGAACCACCTTTATTTATGACTACGTGGGCGTCATGAAAGCCTACGATTACATGGATTTGAGCACTTTCCAGTGGCGTAAAGCTCAGGACCACACCAAGTCAACGCTGTTCTTAGATCAATACATGTACGAATGGCACTACCAAATTTCAGTAAAAGTAACAGTGAAAGTGCCTGGATACAGGCAATTTGACATCACGAGCGATAAGTTGGCGCCTATCTCAGTGGGGCCAATTCCGAACGCGCCGACCCCAACCATTTCGAGTTCCACCGTTGTGCCTACGCAAAATTCTATTTTGACGGCCTTATCTGAAAATTGGATGGCTGGTACCAAATTAAGTTACCAGTGGTTGCGCGACGACAAGATTGTCGCAGGATCAAGAGCGTCGACTTACAAAGTAACTTCAAAAGACATAGGGCATCAGATCAGCGTAGCGGTAACTGGTGTTGGGCCAACGCGCTTCATATATCTAAATGTGACTGAAAAATACCTCGCCACAACTAAGAAATCAGTTGCGATACAGATAACAAAGAATTAGTTTCTGATCGCGACTTACCCCGTGATTCCTGCGCTTTATTGTGTAGTAGCACTGAACATTCTCGGCGGCTTTGCTTCATCGAAGTGGCAGCCCCAAACCTTCTGATCCGTAGTCAGTGGCTCGAGAGGTAGACCTCAGGCAGCGGGGCGAACTGCGGCGCTACTGCGCCAACGATTTCGTTGAGCACGCGCTTAGTTGCGGTTTCGCCTACCCACAGGTGCTTGGCATCATCCACTGGTATTAATTCGAGACGCTCAATCACTGAAAAAGCTATGGCAGCCTCAGCTGGCTCTAGATAATCGTCGTGCTCTGGAACCAGGGCAATGATTCGTTTGGTGTTTTGGTTCCAACGAGCAAGCTCTTCTTGAGAGGTTCGATGAAGCGGCGGCGAGAGCAAAATGGTGCCAACAACTGCATCGAAGTCGGGACCATATTTGAGAGCTAGTTCGGTGCCGAAGCTCCAGCCGACTAACCAAATGTTTGGCAGCTTCTGCGCCACCGCGAATTCAACAGCAGCCGCAACGTCTAGGCGCTCTAAGTTGCCGTGATCGAATTGGCCTTCGCTTATGCCATGAGGTGACGCGGTGCCTCGAGTGTTGAAACGCAACACAGCAATATTGGCAAGGGCGGGCAATCGGTTTGCGGCCTTGCGATAGATGTGCGAATCCATAAAGCCGCCGGCAGTTGGCAATGGGTGCAGCATAATCAAAGTTGCCACTGGGCTTTGACTAACCGGCAGTGCCAGCTCGCCAACGAGATTTAGACCATCAGCGGTGTGCAAAGTAATAGCCGTGCGATTAGCCGGCAACTCGACCGCAGATCGAATTTCGATTTCGGTCAATTGATGCGACCCTGCCAACGACTAAAACACATGGTGTGAAAGTGGCGGCGAATGCTAGGGCCAAGATCGGTCTCCCACGCGACAACGTGAGCGACGCCTTCGCCAAATGTGCCGTTGCAGAAAGGGCACGTCCATTTTTTGCCCTCTTCGGCGCTAGCCCCAGAATGCGATTGCTTAGTGAACGAGATTGAACCCTTTATCACAGTGGTTCGAATGCCCATGCGCACGCGGTCAAGATCTAAAGCCTCTGGTTCTTCACGCTTGCCGCGGCGAGACTGATTCTTGCGCCCCACGAATTAGTACCACCTGAATTGGTCTGAATGCGCGAGCGCACCACACGGCGAGTGATAACGGCCGTCGATATAGCCAATGCCCCACCGAATTTGTGTTTGCGAGTTAGTCATCCAGTCAGCGCCGGCCTCAGCCATCTTAACGCCAGGCAACGCCTGCGGAATGCCGTATGCACCCGACGAGGCGTTATAGGCATTCACGCGCCAATTCGACTCGCGATTCCACAAGGCGACCAAACACGAATACTGGTCATGACCCCACCCGTGGGCCAGCACCAAATCAAGGGCGAAAGCCTTGTCTGAGCCCTGGGTTGGGTTGGCCGCATCGGCCACAAAGATTGCCTTAGCCGCGTCGCCGGTTACAACGCTGTAACCACCTCTAGAAAAGCTAACTTTGGCCTGAGAATAATAAGCAAAGTTTTGAGCTGAATCGGTTGAATCAGCTGTTGATGCATAAAAATACGGCCGAGCCATGGCACCCGAATAAGGGTCAACCACATTAACCAAGAGGGTTGCAGCTGCAAAGGTGAAGCCGAAGCTAGTAACAAACCGGCGCTTATAAACCCCTGCCCTACTTGGCTTTGGTGGTTTTGGCGGGCGATTGCCCCGCAATTTGATTGCCAAACGGCGGCTAAGGGGCTCTCGCTCAATTTCGTGTCTGCCCATTATTCACCGCCTAAATCAAACGCTCTAAAAGGTAATTCTAACCGCCTGCCAACAAACAAGCCAGAAGGCAAATGGCGGTCAATTGCCTGACAAATCAGGGATTATTGGCCCGGTATGCCCTGCTTTGGGCAAGTTGCTAACACATTCGCCATCGCAGCATGCTCAGCCCAAGTAACCCAAAGATGATATTTGTATTTCACTGCAATTTGGCGGGCAACATAGGCGCACTGATAGGCCTGTCTTGGCAACCAGTTGGCGGCGTCTGCATCACCCTTAGATTCGTTAGTCGGGCCGTCGACTGCTAGCAATTCGAGCGGATCGTTTGCCAGGTTATATCGAGCCCCAGCGCTCAAGTTTTTTGCTCCGGTTTGCCAAGCGTTGCCAAGCGCAACCACGTGGTCGATCTGCACGGCATTGCTAGTTGAAACACCGCGAACAAAGTGGATTGTGTTGCCCGTATATGGATCGTGCAGAGTGCCGGTGGCGACAGTGCAGGCAGGTGATTTGCGATAAGTAATTTGGATTAGATCTCGAATCAAGATGTAGTTGCGCAAATCGCAGTTGCCGATGTTGCCCCAACCATCGCTGAAATTGCGCCTTGCGTAACCTGCCATCGAAGACGGTGAATGCACCTTTAACTTGGCTAAGAGTGATCTGGCAGTGGTGGCTTCATGTCTGATGGTTTGCGCTTGAGCGCCAGGTGCGATTGCTAGCGAAGCAACCACTAAGAGCGCGCTAAAGAAGGCGTTGAAACTGAAGAACTTCGATGACGCGATCGATGAACGCATCCACTTGAAATTCGGCATAGCCACCCCTTTTAAGCCTGAACACAGTAAGCCGCACTTCGCGTTCTGTGATCGGCATTTTGCCTTCAAAATGAAGCGCGACCATGTCGACAAGCGCATCGACCTCGCGTGGAGAATAGCCTCGATTTAACATTGACCTGCGCTTAAAGCGGCGACCGCGCGAGCGACCGATACGCGAATCAATGACTTCGCGCTGAGTCTGCATTCGCGCCTCGAACGCCGCCTTGCCTTCGATCAAAAGTTTGTGGCGCAGTTCTCGCTCAGCAAAAACGTCTTCGATGCGATCAAGAGCTGCATCGACGGCAGAGATGCTATAGCCGTTGCTAACCAGAGCAAAACGCTTGGCTCGCACCGACTCAGCTGTCATTGTGCCGCCCGAAATCAGGTCAAACTGCTCTTTAGCCTCAGCCAAAAAATGGTCAACCTCTGCGATTTCATAACCGCGATGGTTGCCAGATTTCGGAAGTTTGTAGTTCACGCTTTCATTCTCGCAGACGCCTAGGCGAAGATTCGCACTGCGACCAGCATTAACAGATAAGCGATGAGGGCCGCGGGCAACATTGAGTCGAGGCGATCCATCACGCCGCCGTGACCAGGAATCCATGAAGACATGTCTTTAACCCCGAGGTCACGTTTTATGAGCGACTCGCTCAAATCACCAAGAACCGAACCAAGGATTATGAACGCGGCCACAACCATGCCGAACCACCAAGGCAACCCGAGCAACCACACCGTTAGTATCACGCCAGAGGCGCCGCCAAAAAGAATCGACGCTGCAAGACCCTCGAGCGACTTTTTGGGGCTGACTTTTGCGGCTAGGCGTCGCTTGCCAAATCGTCTGCCAATCAGATAGCCCATGGTGTCTGACAAAATAACGCTGACCGCAAATGTGATGACCCAATATTTGCCATCGACGTGATTGCCTCTTGCTGGTTCGCGCAAAAGCAAGATTGAGAAGCTCATGGTTAGCGGCAAATAAACAACCACAAAAGCTGCGGCCGAGAAATCACGCACAGTCTCGCGAAATGTTCGAGCCAAAAGTTTGCGTTGAATCAAAAGTTGCACTCCACGCCAAACCATCAGCGCTGCGATTACCACCCAGGCCGATATCCATTGCATGCGCTCGCCGCCGTAATAGGTGAAGAACAGCATCGCAGCGCTGCCGAGTGCTACCGGCACACGCGCCACATACCAGTCTTTTATTCGAAGGGCTGTGCTTATCTCCCACGCGCCAGCTGCACAGGCGAGGGCGGCAAGAACCACAAAGAGCTCTTTGATGATCAAAACAGAAAGCAGAAATGCCCCAGCCAAAATAAGGCCGAAGATTATCGATTGCGAGAGGCTGCGGCCGCTCTTGCTTTCTGTTGCCGACATTTAGACCTCGAGCAGTTCGGCTTCTTTGCGCTTTAGAGCCTCATCGATTTGGTCGACGTGGGTCTTAGTCGAAGCATCAAGTTCTTTTTCTGCGCGAGCCAAGTCATCATCACCGGCAAGGCCATCTTTTTTAAGTGCATCAAGTTCGTCTTTTGCTTTGCGGCGAATGTTGCGCACCGAGACGCGGTGGTCTTCGGCTTTGGTTTTGACAATCTTCACATACTCTTTGCGACGCTCTTCGGTCAGTTCAGGCAAGCTGACCCGCACCAGGTTGCCATCGTTGCTTGGGTTCGCGCCAAGGTTAGGCATGTCACGAATTGCTTTTTCGATAGCGCCAAGCGCGCCCTTGTCATAAGGGGTAACCACGATTGTTCTGGCCTCAGGGTTAGCGACGCTAGCCAGTGCAGACAACTGAGTCGGTGTGCCATAGTAATCAATCATCACGCGCTGAAAGAGCAGTGGATTTGCTCGGCCGGTGCGAATGGTCGCGAAGTCATCCTTGGCCGACTCGACAGCCTTAGCCATCTTGTCTGATGCGTTAGCGAGAATTTCGGTAATCATTGGGGATCCTTTTGCGGGTTGGTTAGTTAGGCGACAACTCTGGTGCCGATGCTCTGACCGAGCAAGGCTTTGGTTATGTTGCCCTCTGGCTGCATGCCGAAGACCAGCATCGGCATGCGGTTATCCATGCAGAGACTGAAGGCCGTCGAGTCAACAACTTTGAGCTGCTGAATGAGGGCGTCTTGATATGTGATTTGCTCGAGCTTTTTGGCGGCTGGGTCTTTTTTAGGGTCAGCAGAATAGACGCCATCGACGCCGTTCTTGGCGACCAAAACTTCGTCAGCGTGAATCTCGAGAGCGCGCTGGGCAGCGACGGTGTCGGTCGAGAAATAAGGCAATCCAGCGCCGGCACCAAAAATCACCACACGGCCCTTTTGCATGTGGCGAATGGCGCGAAGTGGAATGTAAGGCTCGGTCACCTGGGCCATCGAAATTGCCGAC
>CAINTU010000185.1 GCA_903853515.1 uncultured Micrococcales bacterium
GGCTTGATTTCTTTTTCGCGCTTGTAGTCAATCCAAGTCTCAATTAGGTCTTTGGTGAATACATCGCCAGCCAACAGGTAATCGTGGTCTGCCTCAAGAGCCTTCAAGACCTCCTCGAGCGAACCAGGCACCTGAGGGATGTTCTTTGCCTCTTCCGCAGGGAGTTCATATAGATCTTTGTCGACCGGGGCGTGTGGCTCAATACGGTTCTTTATGCCGTCAAGCCCAGCCATCAACATGGCAGCGAATGCCAAGTATGGGTTACCCGATGCGTCTGGCGCGCGGAACTCAATGCGCTTAGCTTTAGGGTTCGTGCCGGTCATAGGAATACGGATGGCAGCCGAACGGTTACCAGCCGAATAAACCAAGTTGACTGGGGCTTCGAAGCCAGGAACCAGACGGTGGAAGCTGTTGACAGTTGGGTTAGTGAAAGCAAGAAGGCTAGGTGCGTGCTTTAGCAAACCACCGATATACCAACGGGCCAAATCGCTCAAACCGCCGTAGCCATTCTCGTCATAGAACAACGGCTTGCCGTCTTTCCATAGCGACTGGTGAACGTGCATTCCCGAACCGTTGTCGCCAAAGAGTGGCTTTGGCATGAAGGTAGCGGTTTTATCCCAGGCTTGGGCTTCGTTCTTCACAACATATTTGAACTTCAGAACGTCGTCTGCCGCACGCAAGAGTGTGTCGAAGCGGTAGTTGATTTCACACTGACCGGCAGTGCCGACCTCGTGGTGGCTGCGTTCAACCTCAAGACCAACGTTTGCAAGCTTGATCACGATTTCGTCGCGAATGTCAGCCAAGTGGTCGGTTGGGGTTACCGGAAAGTATCCACCCTTGTATGGGGTCTTGTTGCCGAGGTTCTTGCCACCGTGGTCTTCAACAGCCTTAGCGCTGTTCCATGCGCCTTCAATCGAGTCGACGAAGTGGTACGAAGTGTTGGCCTTGGTTTCATAGCGAACTTCGTCAAAGATGAAGAACTCAGCCTCAGGAGCGAAATAAGCGGTGTCGGCGATGCCGGTTGAAGACAAGAAAGCCTGAGCCTTCTTTGCTACCTGACGTGGGTCGCGGCCATAGATTTCACCATTGCGAGGGTTATAGATGTCGAAGTTCATCACCAAAGTTTTGCGGTCTCTGAACGGGTCGATAAAGGCAGTGGTCACGTCAGGAATAAGTTGCATGTCTGATTCGTGAATCGAGGCGAAACCACGGATTGACGAGGCATCGAATAGCTGACCGTTGATGAAGAAGTCTTCATCGATCATTGAAGCTGGAAGGTTGAAGTGCTGTTGCACACCAGGTAGGTCGGTGAAGCGCACATCAAGAAACTCGACGTTTTCGTCCTTGATGAACTTGACGACCTCAGAGGCGGTTTTGAACATAGGAATATTCCCTTCAGAGGGTTGATTTTGGGATTGCTGGCGAGTCATTACGCCATGCCTAAAGTTTATTGACTCGGGCGAGCTCGCCACGCCAACTTATGTTTCGGCTATGTAAAACATGCCGACTAGAGTTTGAACCTTAGCCCAAGTGGCTCGAATTTTAGAGTTTGCGTCCGGCGCGAGCCTTGTTTGGGTCAATTCCCTTTGGAATTGGCAAATTCATGCCAAGCGATGTCAGGCGTGAATTCACAACCGCTATTTCGGCACGGTTCATCTTGCGCTTAAGTTTGAGCACGTGATTGTGCAGTTTGGCAAGTGCAATGCCGTCACCGTTCTCTGAACAATAGATAACTTCAATGTGCGCTCCTGGTGCTACACGCTGCACCTTACGCTTCTCGTCTTCAAGCATGCTTTTCGTCTTTGTGGCGCTGCCTTCACCAATCAACACCACTCCAGCTGGGCCGATGGCACGAAAGACCATGTTGTCTGGGCGTTGAATCGCGACTGGCTGGTTGCTGCCCTTGTAGGTTTTGCGGGTGATGTTGCCAATCACCAAAGAGACTCGGCCCATTTCGTTCGAATACTGGGCATAGATCACGGCAGTTGAGCGGCGGGTCATAATGATTCCTGCAACCAAGACACCAGCCACGATGGCGGCCACGCAATAGAGGGCGCTGCCAAGCGGATCAAGGTTGGTCGAGATGAGGCCGAAGGTAGCGATTGCAACGAGAGCCAACAGTCCAAGGCCAATCGCTAGCACTGGCGCTAGCTTGTCTTTCTTGGCGGTTTGCGCGTATTGCGCAAACAGTTGCCTTAGTTGGCCAGGTTGCTTTTCGTTCGAAGCTGTTTTGGATTCATTTGCTTTTGCCATGAGAAATAGCCTATTCGAGGTTAGTTGACTGCTTGGCTAAAGCCGTTGGCGATAGCGGCGTCTGCCAAATGTTGAAGGTGTGCTGGAATGCTCTCGCCACGGCGCATCATGCTTTGTGCCCAAAGTCGACCTGCACGATAGCTGCTTCGAACGAGCGGGCCACTGAGCACGCCAAGAAAGCCGATCTCTTCAGCGATGTCTTTCAGCTCGACGAATTCTTGTGGCTTCACCCAACGAGTCACTGGGTGGTGTCTTACACTCGGGCGCAGATATTGGGTGATGGTGATGATGTCTGTGCCCGCGTTGTGCAGATCGTGCAGCGCTTGGATTATCTCCTCGCGCTCTTCGCCCATACCCAAAATGAGGTTGCTCTTGGTAACCATGCCAGCCTGGCGGCCTTGGCTAATTACGTCGAGGCTGCGCTCATATGTGAATGCTGGCCGAATTTGCTTGAAGATTCGTGGCACAGTTTCAACGTTGTGTGCAAAGACCTCTGGTTTCGCGTCAAAAATCTTTCGCAACAACTCAGGTTTGCCTGAAAAATCTGGGATTAGTATCTCGACGCCAGTGCCAGGTGATTGCTTGTGAATCTGTCGAATGGTCTCGGCATATAGCCATGAGCCTTCGTCGGGCAGATCATCCCTGGCCACACCGGTGACTGTGGCGTAGCGAAGCTGCATTTGTTTAACCGACGAGCCAACTCGGCGAGGTTCATCTGGATCAAGATTGGCTGGCTTGCCGGTGTCGATTTGGCAGAAATCGCAACGACGGGTGCATTGTGCGCCACCAATCAAGAATGTTGCCTCGCGGTCTTCCCAACATTCGAAAATGTTTGGGCAACCGGCCTCTTGGCACACAGTGTGCAGGCCCTCTGTTTTGACCAAGCTGTGCAGAGCCTGATATTCCGGACCCATCTTTGCCTTGGTCTTAATCCACTCAGGCTTGCGCTCGATTGGCACCTCGGCATTGCGCGCTTCAATGCGCAGCAGTCGCTTGCCGGTTGAATTCTCGTCGCTCAAAGCGTGACCTTGCCAATCTCTTTAAGCTGCTTTTTAATCTCTTCGGCTGCCATTTCGACAGTCACTTCGCGACCAAGCAACTCAGTAATGGTACTCGTTGAAGCATCTTTGATGCCGCAGGCGATGATTGTTTCATAGGCAGAAAGCGAGTTGTTGCAGTTCAAAGCAAATCCATGCATCGTTGTGTGTTCTGCAACTCTGATGCCTATAGCTGCAATCTTGACGTGGCCTCGTTCGGTTGCAACCCAAACTCCAGATCGCCCTTCAACTCGCTCTGCCGTGAGTCCGAACGTCGCAACACTGTCGATAAGCACTTGTTCTAGCCATCGCACATAGCCGACGACATCAATGGGGTTTGGCAGTTTCATGATGGGATACCCGACTAATTGACCCGGTCCATGCCAGGTAATTTTGCCGCCGCGGTCTACATCGATAACTGGTGTTCCATCGGCAGGGCGCTCTTCGTCTTCGGTTCGCTTGCCGGCGGTATAAACCGAATCGTGCTCTAAGAGCAATACCGTGTCTGGTCGGGCCCCTGAGGCAACCTGCGAGTGAACCTCACGTTGAAGTTGCCAAGCTGCGTCGTAATCGACGAAATTTGGGGCGAAACCGACAGTTTCAAACACTGGCATGGTTCAAGTCTATTTCGATAGGCGTTGCGGTTTTCACGAGGTTATCAACTGATATCTCAGGTTCATTGTTCCCATCAGTCAGGCGCACCGAGAATGAGCTATGACGACACGCACAAAACAAATGTTGCGGCATTACAGTTTGGCTAGGCGATCAAAGGTCAGCAATGGCGACCTATTTGATGCTCATGATCGTCGAAGTGAATCAATAAAAAGGTTGCTGATTCCTAAAAGACACATCGCATGGGTGACGATTCTTGGTGAAACGCTCAGCCCAGTGCGACTTCGCTCGGGAAGAGTCGCAATATTGGGCTCGCAGGGCGACTTCAACGAAACCTGCGTCGGCAAAGAAACCGGGCGACAAACTCGTCGTTTGTTCATGCTCAGCGCGTTGATTCTGGCTGTTCTTTGCTTTCTTATGTTGGTTCGTCTTAGTCCTGGTCACAACAATGCCAAAACGTCTGCTGCTAGTACACATATTTCGCAAGGTTCTGGGCAGACACCTCATGAGGTGCTCAAGACAAGTGCGAATTCAAATAAGTCTCTTAGCAAACCTGGTATCTGCCAAGGGCAACTAGATTCTGCATTAGATCTCTTTCAAGCCAAGCTCTACAACCTCAAGAGCGAACTTTGGCGAAGATACCGAATGCGCTTCACTGCTCAGCGAATAATCGGCGGGCTAGCGCAGGCTCAAATTGTTGGTTGTGATAGCAAACTTCTCGCGAAGTTCTCAAAGTCGCCAGAAGGCTGGCAACTCGAAGGACTCACTAAAGACTAGATGCCCAAGTTTGGGCCGAAGTTACCCGCTTCGAGTCGCGCCTTCACTTCAACGAGATAACGCGAAGCGTCAGCGCCATCGATGTTTCTGTGGTCATAAGACAACGCTAGATAGACCATGTGTCTGATGGCAATCGAATCTTGTCCAGAAGCGTCTGTGATTACGACTGGGCGCTTGGTTACGATACCGGTGCCCAAGATCGCCGATTGTGGCAAGAAGACAACAGGAGTGTCGAAGAGCGCGCCACGTGAACCAGTGTTCGTCAACGTGAATGTTCCACCAGAAAGCTCGTCGGGTTTGAGCTTGTTCTCGCGAGTTCTGGCCGCAAGGTCAGCGATCTGTTGAGCTATTTGAGCCAGCGTAAGTGTTGACACATCTCTGATTACTGGTGTCAGCAATCCGCGTTCGCTATCAACTGCAAAGCTCATGTTCTCGGTTGGGTGATAAACGATTGATTCACCATCGATACTCGAATTGATCTTTGGGTTGCTTCTAAGAGCCTCGGCGGCCGCCAATGCGAAGAACGGCATGAAGTTCAATTTGATTCCGGTTGCGGCGACGAAAGCTGCTTGAACCTTCGTGCGCAAGGTCGCAATGTTCGTCACATCGACTTCGACAACACTGGTTAGTTGTGCAGAAGAGTTCATTGAAGCAACGGCGCGCTCAGCAAGAACTTTTCGAAGGCGAGACATCGGTTCGGTAGTTCCGCGAAGAGCAGAATCGGCAACCACATGGGGTGCAGTGCTTGCCGCTGCTGCGACGACGTTTGTGCTCGGGGTCGTGTGCCCCGCGGCTAGAACATCTTCGCGTCTAATGCGGCCGCCAACGCCGGTGCCGGCGACATGTGCAAGATTTACGCCGGTCTCACTCGCAAGCTTGCGAACAAGGGGAGTCACATACGAAGCGTCTGAGGCCGAATTAGTTTGCACAGAAGCGACTGGAGCGGCAACTACTGGTGCGGCAACTACTGGTGCGGCAACTACTGGTGCGGCAACCACTGGTGCGGCAACCACTGGTGCGGCAACCACTGGTGTCGCTGGTGCTGCTGGTGCTGCTGGTGCGGCAGGTGCAGCTGGTGCTGAAGCATCAGAATCCTCGCCTACAACGGCAAGCACTGCGCCGACGGCGACGGTTTCGTCTTCTTGAACAAGGATTTGTTGAAGCACACCGGCAACAGGCGAAGGAATCTCTGTATCGACTTTGTCTGTCGAGACCTCAACCAATGGCTCGTCAATTGCGACGCTGTCGCCGACCTTTTTTAGCCATCTGGTCACCGTGCCTTCGGTTACGCTTTCGCCTAGCGCTGGAAGAACTACTTCACTCATGCTTGCTGCTCCTTCGTGCGGTTAAAAGTCTATGCGTGTGCGTGCAATGGTTTGCCGGCAAGCGCAAGATGGGCTTCGCCGAGGGCTTCGTTTTGAGTCGGGTGCGCATGCACGAGGCTTGCAACATCCTCTGGGTAAGCCTCCCAGTTGACGATTAGCTGAGCCTCGCCAATTTGTTCACCGACGCGAGAACCAATCATGTGAATACCGATGACGGGGCCGTTGTTCTGGCGAATGAGCTTTACAAATCCGGTGGTACCCAAAATTTGGCTCTTGCCGTTACCACCCAAGTTATATTCATAAGTCGAGATGTTGTCAGCACCGTATTTTTCAGCCGCTTTGGCTTCGGTTAGACCAACTGATGCGATCTCTGGCTCTGAATAGGTAACCTTCGGGATCCCGTTTTCGTCAATTGTCACTGGATTGAGTCCTGCGATTTCTTCTGCGATGAAAATGCCCTGTTGGAATCCTCGGTGTGCAAGCTGCAGGCCGGGCACGATGTCGCCGGCTGCATAGACTCCTGCTACAGATGTCTCAAGTCGATCGTTTGTGAGCACGTATCCGCGGTCAACCTTGACGCCCTGCTCTTCGTATCCGAAGCCGGCGGTGTTTGGTCCACGTCCCACTGCTACCAGAAGGATCTCTGCTTCGAGGGTTTCGCCACTTTCGAGACTGACAACTACACCCGTTGCGCTCTGAGTTACGCCTGAGAAACGAACACCGGTTTTGAATTCAATGCCACGTTTTCTAAATGCACGCTCCATGGCTTTCGATACAGCAGCATCTTCGTTTGGTACCAATGTCGGTAGACCTTCAATAATCGTTACTTCGGCACCGAATGATTTCCAGATCGAAGCGAACTCGACGCCGATTACACCACCACCGAGAACAATTACCTTGCCTGGAACGAATTCGAGGGCCAGCGCGTGCTCGCTGGTCATCACTCGTCCGCCAATTTCGAGACCCGGCAAGGTGCGGCTGTATGAGCCGGTAGCCAAGACAACATTTTTGCCCGTGTAATGATCGCCATTCACCGCGACCGTCTTTGGAGCAACTAGACGGCCTTCGCCCGCAACAACGGTGATGTTCTTTGAGCCGACTAATCCGGTTAGACCTTTGAATAGACGGTCGACGATGCCGTCTCGATATTTGTTCACCTGGGGCATGTCGATGCCTACGAAGTTAGCCTGAACACCTGCGTGAGACGCTTCTCTAGTTACATCGGCGACTTCTGCAGAGTGCAACAAAGCCTTGGTTGGAATACATCCACGATGCAAGCAGGTTCCACCAAGCTTGTCTCGCTCGATCAGGGCAACGCTTTTGCCGAGCTGCGCGCTTCTTAGAGCAGCTGCGTATCCGCCGCTGCCGCCGCCAAGAATAACTACGTCAAAATTGTGTTCAGCCATTTTTGCTCCTGCAAGTTGGAATGGGATAACTACAGATTACTAGTTGCGGTGAATGGCCATTAGATACTTCCGCAAGCACTCAGCCGCTTTTGCACTTATTCGGCGCTATTTGCCAGAAAGACGTTCAGCAACCCGAACAAGGGTTCGAACCATTGCTCCGGTAGCACCCTTTAATGTGTGCCCATAGGCAGCCAGATCATTGTTTGCTGAGGTGGCGAAGTCAATGTGAGCCCAGTTGAGGTATTCATCTGAACTAGCCGATTTCTTGCCCACGAATTCTCGCAAAAATAGGCCACCAACCAGCATGCCGCCAGATGGGTTTCCAATTCTAGAATTCATCAGGTCTGCAATGTCGCTTTTGATCACTTCGGTCAGCTCTTCTGGCAACGGCATGGCCCACAGTAGCTCTGATGTGTCATGAGCGGCATCAATTACCGCCTGCGTGCCGTTGCCTGCTCCCATTAGGCCCGCATAACGATTGCCTAGCGCAACTCTTGCAGCACCAGTCAGCGTTGCAACGTCGACAATCAGGTCAGGTTTCAAATCACTCGCGAGAGATAACCCGTCTGCCAAAACCAATCGTCCTTCTGCGTCAGGGTTGGTTACCTCAACGGTTTTGCCATTGCGCATTTTTATGACATCGGTTGGTTTGAGGGCAGCGCCACTAACCATGTTTTCTGCAACGCACATAAATGCGGTTACTTTTATCGGCAATCCAAGTTTCGCAATAGCTAATGCTGCGACACCGATTGTTGCTGAACCAGCCATGTCATATTTCATGCCGATCATGCCGGCAATCGGCTTCAAGTTGAGGCCGCCGGTATCAAAGGTGATACCTTTGCCCACGAGAGCCAGGTGCGCCGTACTTACCTTCGGCGTATAAGTGATCTTGATTAGGCGCGGTGGGTGAATCGACCCTTTGCCGACTGACAAGATTCCAACGCAGTTCTCTTTCGCGAGACGCTTTTCATCCCAGATTTCAACAACAACGCCTGGGATTTTTGCCTGTGCCTTGATCTGTTCCGCGAGCAGTTGGGGAGTTAGATCGTTTGCAGGTGTGTTGACTAGGTCACGAACACTGTCAACTGCTGTGCTTAGAACTTGGATGCGCTCTATGGCTTTGGGTGAGATTGCGAAGGGCGAAATCACAGTCACGTTTGAGAGTGCGCGCCTTTCTTGAGGGGCGCTCTTGTAGCGATCGAAACTGTATTGAACTAGAGCTATTCCTTCTAGCAATGCAAGAGTTTGCGACTCACTTGCAAGCGCGAGGTCAACAACGATTGATTTCACGTCTGTGAACGCACGTCCGATTGCCCCGCCTATTTCACGCGCATGTTGGTCTGACGAGATGGCGGCACCGACGCCAACGAGTCCAACAACGCCGCCGTCGACGCTGACGCGTGAAATCGCCTCACTTTTTGCAGAGGCGCCCAGAAGCTTGAAATTTAGCCCGGCTAGTTTTTCAATTGACGCTGGCGAGCCGAGCGCTTTAACCGATTTTGCCGATGAGGCGAGCGCGTTGATTACGATTGTGTCTGCTTTAGCCACCGGTAATTTGGCTGTTGCTGTCAACTTAATTGAGGTCATGAGCCAATGCTACTTGTCGAAGTTAGAATGGGATTATGCCACGCGAAAACTCATTGTTTGAAGTTCTAGATTTCGATTTAGAGGTTCCAACTGGGCTTCACATGATCGCTGGGCTTACCGGGTTCACTGATGCTGGCAACGCTATGAGCCAGGTCGCAGACCACATTTTGGGCAGCCTCGAGAGCTCGATGATTGTCAAATTCACGAACGACGAATTGCTCGATTATCGGTCACGCCGACCCGTCATGTTTTTTGAACAAGATCATCTTGCCGATTATCAGCCAGCGGTTTTGGCGATCTATTTGGTTAAAGACGAGGTGGGCAACCCGTTTTTGTTTTTGCACGGATACGAACCTGATTTTCGCTGGGAAGCATTCGCAGACGCAGTTGAGGCGTTGGTTGACTTTTATCAGGTTGCAGATTTCACGTGGTTGCACGCTATACCTTTTCCGATTCCGCACACTAGACCTGTCGGTGTAACTGTCAGCGGCAACCAACCCGAAGTCATAGCCAAGAATTCTGAGTGGAAGCCGCGCACCCAGGTTCCGGGCAATGTGATGCATTTGCTTGAATTCAGGCTCTCGAAAACTGGTCTGCCAATGACCGGATTCGTTTTGCTGGTGCCTCACTATTTGGGCGACTCTGAGTACCCCCAAGCGGCCGTCAAAGGCTTCGAGCTTATAACTTCACACACAGCGTTGGTTTTTCCCACGGATGACCTTCGCGCCGAAGGTCTAGTCTTTGAACGCCGCCTTGCCGGCCAGATGCTCGAGAACCAAGATTTAGCGCGAATGGTTTCGACTCTTGAGACTTCTTTCAAGAGTGAGCGGGCAACAAATGGCATGAGCGGCATCAGAACCCCAGAGCAGAGTGTGCCAGACGCCGAACAACTTGCTGCCGAACTTGAAGGGTACTTGGCCAGTCATCAAAAGAACAAGCACGATGACGAAACCAACGATGACCTCGAGTTCTAAACGACTTCTGCTCTATGCAGCAGCAACCGCATACTTTTTCGCCGTTGTTCAACGCAGCAGCCTGGGTATTGCATCTCTA
>CAINTU010000186.1 GCA_903853515.1 uncultured Micrococcales bacterium
ATCAAAGAAAACCAAGACACCGGTGTTTGGGGTGGCTTGAGTGAAGACGAGCGCAAGTCGCTAAAGCGCAAGTACGCACGCGCACGTCGCGCAAGCTAAATCAAAGCGCGAGCCAAATATTAACTAAGCGGTATCTCAAGGGCGACATGCGTGCCCTTGCCCAGTTTTGACGAGTATTCGATACTGCCGCGCAATTCGCCTTCAACCAACGTGCGAACAAGTTGTGTGCCCAAGCCCGAGCCAATTTTGTCATCAGCGATACCCGCGCCGTCATCGCTGATTCCTATCAAGAGCTTCTTGCCCTTGCGCGATGACGCTACCGAAATAGTTCCTGAGCGATTAGCTAATCCATGCTCTAAAGCGTTCGTAACAATCTCGGTGACAACAACCGAAAGTGGAGTCGCCATGTCGCTATTGATAGCACCAAATTTGCCCGACTTGACGAAGGTGAATTGCGCCTGAAAAGCTGCGGCCAACTCGGCTGCCATGCTCATGATGCGATCAAAGACCTCATCGAAATCAACTGCCTGGCTTAGCCCCTCAGAAAGAGTGTCGTGCACAAGCGCGATAGCGGCGACACGGCGCTGAGCATCTTGCAGCGCCTCGATGGTGTCCGCGTTATCGGTGCGTCGGGCCTGAATGCGCAACAGGCTAGCCACTGTTTGAAGATTGTTTTTGACGCGGTGGTGAATCTCACGAATAGTTGCATCTTTGGTGATCAACTCGCGTTCTTGGCGACGCAATTCAGTCACATCGCGACAAAGCAAGATAGCACCGGTGCGTGCACCGTCTTCATAAATCGGTATCGACCGCAACGACAACGTCACCGAGTTTGCCTCGATGTCGGCGCGCCAAGGCGATTTGCCGGTGACCACCATTGGCAAGGCCTCGTCTATGTTGACGCGAGTTTTTTGCACATCAGTCGCCAACTTTGGCAGATTCTTGCCTTCAAGCTCGCCTGCCACGCCAAGTTTGCTGAACGCGCTTAGACCATTTGGGCTCGAAAAAATAACATTGCCGTCGATGTCGAGTTCTAACAACCCATCGTTAGCGCGAGGTGCACCGCGACGGGGCGCCGTGGGGGCTGAAAAAGTCGGGTAACTGCCGTCGGTTACCATTACAAGCAGTTTGTCACCGAGTGCAAGCATGTTGAGCTTTGTGCGGTTAGGCGCTTGGGCCTCGGCGAGGTTGGTGTGACGAGTGATAACAGCGATTGGTTCGCCGCTAATTGAATCGTCATTGGCGCTTATTCTTCTAAAAACTGGAATGGCTCTTAGCCGCGTCGGAAAATCCTGAAAATTATCTGGTTCTGATTGATCGGCGATTACTCCCGATTTGAACGCACTTTTTGCGAGCTTGAGCCAGAGCGGCTCAATAGTTTTGCCGGTGATGTCGCGATAAAACAGCGTTGCTGCACTCGACGGACGAGCATGGCCGGCCGCGACAAATGACCCGTTGCCGTCAGGAATCCACAGCACTAAATCAGCAAAAGTGAGGTCGGCGACCAGCTGCCAGTCTGCCTGCAAAAGATGCAGCCACTCGATGTCGGCACGGTTAGTTCGCCCGTGCGACTTCATCAATTCGCTGAGTGCTGACACCCTATGAGTTTAGAGCCGATGGGGCTTATCGTGAGGTTTGGTGATTATGCCCCTGGCTATGGCCTGAATCGCGTGGCGAGCGGGGCTTGCTCGCCTAAGCACCGACAGCGGCAGTCCATTTAGCATCGCCGCATCAAAGCCGGCTATGTCGTCAGGCACAAAGGCGTCAATCTTGCAATTGGCGTATCTTGCCAACGCGTGGCTGAGTTCTGCTTTCGCGTTCGCACCAAGGGCGGTTGTGCGAAACCGATTTATGACAACTGTTGCATCGATTTGGGTGAGCCAATCTTGGCTGGCGCGCAGTTCGATAAAGCGTGCCGCAGAGAGTGGATCTGCTGCGCTGACGATGACGACCTTGGCCGATTGCTGCACGATAGATGAAGTGAGCTTTTCGATGTGAGTTTTCGGGTTCGCCACTAGCGCTGGCAAATCAATCACAACGCGATCGAAATAACTGTGAGCCAGGCTCATGAGTTCGCTTAGTTCTGGCAGATTGACTTCGTTTGCTCGGTCGGCGTTGGCAAGGCCAGGCAAAAAGGCGAGCTCAAAACGCCCCACCGCAAGCTTGATGCTCAATCGACTGAGCGAGGCTTGATCAAGGCGACCCTGTCGGGCTAACCGCATGGCAGCCGACAACCCTACTGGGGTTTCGCTTAGACCCAAAAGTTGTGCCTGGCCTGGCGCTAAAAGGTCTAAATCAATCAACAACACCGCTTCACCAAACATTGCAATCTCGCTGGCTAGGTTATGTGCCAAGACTGAGCGGCCAGGAGCCCCCGCTGCTGAAGTTATTGCGATTGTCTTAGCAAAGCCGCTTGTGGCAGCCGCGCCAGACGAACCTAGGCCAGCCGAGGCTGGGCCAACCGAGACTGGACTCACGAAACCTAGGTCTGGCACTGTGGCATCTCGCAATGCAAGGCCCTCGACTGCGGCAAAATCTTGCAAACTCATCAATTAGTCGACCTCACAGCAAAGATTTTCGAATCAGACCCCATGGCGCTGATTACCGACGCAACTTCGGCAGGCGAAACCGCCAATTCGAGAATGGTTTTGCTTGCCCCAAAGGTATCGTTTGACGAGTTCAG
>CAINTU010000187.1 GCA_903853515.1 uncultured Micrococcales bacterium
ATCAGCATTCTTTCTCGCCGAGTTTCTCAGCAGAGCTTGATCTGGCTGAGATTCCGGTAGAACTCGATTGCCCTCACTGTGGTTTGCCATCTGGCCAAGACCCTAATAATCCGCCTGTCATTGCAAAGCACGAGCCATATAAAACTCACCTTGCTTATGTCAAAGAAAGACGCACGGCTAAAGAGGCCAAGGATTTGCTCGACGAGGCAGTCGCCGCGGTAAGAACCCGTCGCCAGTTGCTCGAAGCTCAGGCTAAAGCTTCCGAGAAGGCTGCCGCGAAGGCCGAAGCCAAAGCTGCAAGCGATAAAGCAAAGGCCGCGGCAAAACCAGCTGTAAAAACTGTTGGGAAGCCCGTCGCTAAGACTGCAAATAACACGCCGGCTAAAACTGCTGTGAAGCCAGTTTCTAAGCCAGAAGGCAAAACTGCTGCGAAGCCCGTCGCTAAGACAGCAAACAACACGCCGGCTAAACCAGCCGCTAAGCCGGCCGCTAAACCAGCAAATAAGCCAGCCACAAAATCGGCGGCTAAACCAGCTAAACCAGCTAAAAAGAAATAGCTTTTAGCAGCTCCAAAAAGCTGATCCTGCGGCTTGATCAATAAACCACTTGGTTAGCTTGACAGCCTTAACCTTGGCTGCAGGTAACTCGCAGTGCTCATCGCCGAGAACTTTCTCGGCTGCCTCGGCCTTATCTGAACCTGAGACGACAAACCAAATCTCGCTTGCAGCATTTGTGGCTTCATAGTTAAAGCTCAGTCGGCTAGCCGGTGGTTTCGGTGAATTGACTTCGGCATATACGATTTGGTCAGGGCGAGGTATCTGTGAGCCGGGGAACAGTGAGTTCACATGACCGTCTGGGCCCATACCCAAAAGAGCGATATCAATCTTGGGCAGCGGCTGACCAAACACTTCAGAGACATGACCCATGAATACGGCCGCTGCTTCGTCGATGTCGATGCCCTGATCGCTCGATGCAAACTCATGAATGTTTTCACTGGGCAGGTTCCATTGGCTAAGTAGTGCCTCGCTGGCCTGCTTAGCATTGCGTTGATCGCTGTTGCTTGCAACAAAGCGCTCGTCGCCCCACCAAATGTGCAAACGGTTCTTATCGATACGGGCGAGGTCAGGCTCGAGGCTCAAGGTCTTCAAGGTCATGATGCCTACAGTGCCGCCGGTAAGCGACACATGAACTACTCGACCATCTTTCTGCAACTCACAAACACGCTCGATAAATGCTCTCGCAGCCTGGTTGGCTACATCGATGGCGTTCGCGCACCTGATGATTTCGCGCATAGGTATTACTTTGACTTCTTGGTGATCTCTGGCTTGGCTTTTTTGGTGCCGAAGCTCTTCGTGATGACGGTGCCGAATAGGTCGTCGCTATCCATGCGGCGAAGGTCTTCAATCAAACAGTCACGAAGTGATCGACGCGGCAATGCAATATCGCGCGTGGGTTGTGAAGGCTGAATCAATGTCGCAACATCAGGTACGTTTCGAACAATCTCGATGTTGCCGCTCTTGCGCACGAGTTTTACACCGCGAATACCAGCAACGGCTTTGCCACGTGCGGTTCTGATTAGAGTGACCTGCACCTTTAGTTTGAGTTCGAGCCAGGCTGCCAGCAAGTCGGTACTTGGCGAGTCGACAGCCCCGGTTACTTCAACGCTCAATACCGGGTCAAATGGCGGCTGGTCTAGCACTGCGGCTAGCTGAGCTCGCCAGAGGGTTAGGCGAGTCCAAGCGAAGTCGCTGTCGCCGGGGGCGTAGGTCTTGGCCAGGTTGCCAAGGTATGCATGCGGATCAGATTGTTCGGCGGCGTCGGTAATGCGGCGCTGAGCAATTCGGCCGAGTGAACTAGCAGAAGCTCGCTCTGGCGCAAGGCCTGGCCACCATGCGACAACAGGAGCGTCAGGCAACAACAGGCCCGTTACCAAGCTCTCAGGGTCGCTGGCAGCCTCGCCATAGGCCTTCAACACAATGACCTCAGAGGCGCCTGCGTCTCCGCCGACACGAATCTGGGCGTCGAGACGGGCATCCACTTTTGCCTTGGTTGCCTTGCCGGATTTGCCAGAATCTTGAGCCAAAACAATGATGCGACAAGGATGCTCGCGCGAAGCCTCGTTAGCAGCCAAAATGGCTTCTTCCGTTCCTGCAAAATCGGTCTCAATCAACAGCGTCAAAACTCGACCAAGGGCGACTGCGCCGCCTTGCTCGCGAATCTCAACAAGTGCTTTTGAAACCTTCGAAATTGTGGTGTTTGGAATATCTCTAATCACGGACGTCTCCAGGCTCGGCCATCGATGGCCATCATTTGATCAGCTGAATCTGGGCCCCAAGTGCCAGGGCGATATGGCTGAGGCTTGCCATGCTTTTGCCAGAACTCTTCGATTGGGTCAAGAATTTTCCATGAAAGCTCAACTTCTTCATGGCGGGGGAATAGCGGTGGGTCACCGAGCAATACATCGAGAATCAATCGCTCATAAGCCTCAGGACTCGCCTCGGTGAATGCGTGGCCGTAACCGAAATCCATGGTCACATCGCGCACCTGCATGCCGGCGCCAGGCACTTTAGAGCCAAAGCGAATCGTTACACCTTCGTCAGGCTGCACACGAATCACGAGTGCGTTCTGGCCGAGGGCAGATGTCTGAGAGGCGCCAAAGATCTGCTGTGGGGCGCGCTTGAAGACAACCGCGATTTCGGTGACGCGGCGACCAAGTCGCTTGCCAGCACGCAAATAAAATGGCACACCGGCCCAACGGCGAGTGTTAATGTCTAGGCGCATTGCAGCAAAAGTCTCTGTAACAGACTTGGGGTTCATGCCATCTTCTTCTAAGAAACCAAGAACCTTTTCACCACCCTGCCAACCACCGGTGTATTGCCCACGTGCAGTGTATTTGCCCAAGTCTTGAGGCAACCTGACAGCTGAGAGCACCTTCTCTTTTTCAGCGCGAAGATCTGCAGCGTCGAAAGAAACCGGTTCTTCCATCGCAGTTAGAGCAAGCAGTTGCAAAAGGTGGTTCTGAATAACGTCACGAGCGGCGCCGATGCCGTCGTAATAACCGGCTCGGCCACCAACGCCGATGTCTTCGGCCATTGTGATTTGCACATGGTCGATGTAGTTGTTGTTCCACAGCGGTTCATAGAGTTGGTTTGCGAATCGAAGCGCCAAGATGTTTTGAACAGTCTCTTTGCCCAGGTAGTGATCAATTCTAAAAATGCTGTCGGCAGGGAACACTGACTCGACCACTTCGTTTAGCTCACGAGCAGATTTCAAATCGTGACCAAAAGGCTTCTCGATAACCACGCGCCTGAATTGGTCAGGCTTAGGGTCGGCTAACCCTGAGCGTGAGAGCTGTTGGGTAACTAGCGGAAAAGCTTTTGGCGGAATGCTTAGATAAAACGCGTGATTGCCATTGGTGCCGCGTTCACGATCAAGTTCTTCAATGGTTTCGCGAAGTCGATCGAAAGCTTCGTCATCGCCAAACTCGCCAGAAACGAATCTGATGCCGGTTGAGAGTTGATCCCAAACTTCTTCGTTCCAAGGTGTGCGCGAATACTCTTTTACGGCATCTTTGACAACTTTGCCGAAGTCTTGATCAACCCAGTCGCGACGGGCGAAGCCAACTAGCGCAAAGCCAGGTGGCAAGAGACCGCGGTTGGCAAGATCATAAACTGCCGGCATCAACTTTTTGCGAGACAAGTCACCGGTCACACCAAAAATGATCAGACCAGATGGGCCAGCAATTCGGTTTAACCGACGGTCTGCCGGATCTCTAAGTGGATTATTGCCTGGGCCTAGCTTGACTGGGCTCATAATGTTTATCCTTAGCCGATAGCCTGCAAGATGGCCGAGATGTCATCTGCTGGGTTGTTGAGAGTCAGAGTCAAAACAGGTCGACCGAGGTCAGCCAAAACCTTGGCATCACCAGCGGCCTGAGCTGCAATCAATTCACCAAAGGTGAAATCGCGACCAGGCACTGCAAGGTCTGCGCTAGATCTTGCAACCAGCTGCAAGAAGACGCCCTGACGTGGCCCACCCTTGTGATATTGACCGGTTGAGTGCAAGAACCTTGGTGCCCACCCGAAAGTCGTCGGTCTGCCTGTCTTTGAGGCAACCGCATTGCGAATCAGAGCAGCCTGCGGCACGCTGGTGCGATCGAGGTAGGCCTGAATCGAGACATAGCCGTCGGCGGCCAGTTGTGAGAACAAAGTTTTTAGTGTTGCACTCAGGTCGGCTTCAGCAACATCAAGTGACGCCGCGCGAACTTCGATGTCGCCAATTGCGAATGCAGCAGGCAATTCTGGTTCTCTTGCATCAAGCATTCCGCGAGCTGCAATTTTGGCTGACTCGACATCTGGCTGATCAAATGGATTGATGCCGATAATTCGGCTGGCAACGGCAGTGGCGTATTCCCACAGCAAAAACTGCGCGCCCAGCGGGGCAGCGATTTCGATATCAGAACTATCTGAGCTCAAGTTATCGACAACGTTGATTAGCACCATGTCTGAAGGCGTCTTTTGAACCTCGGCGCTGTCGTCAACTAGCACGACAGGCAAAACACCTTTGCCTAACTTGCCGGTTGATTCTGCGATCAGTTGCTC
Organism: uncultured Micrococcales bacterium; assembly: GCA_903853515.1. Lineage (GTDB taxonomy): Bacteria > Actinomycetota > Actinomycetes > Actinomycetales > Microbacteriaceae > Rhodoluna. Next base: position 4,602 of record CAINTU010000187.1, read on the forward strand.
TGCCCAATCACCAAAGCCAACAATCGAAGACTGGTCTGAATCAATGCCAATTTTGTCGACTTTGGTTGCACCGTTTGTTGATGCAGCTAGAACAGCGCCAAGCAGCAAACCAGGATTCGTGGCCTCATCGGCGCTCAGTTGTGCACTGGCTTCTCGAGCGTCGTGCAGCAGAGCTTCAATGTCGACACCGGCTAGGCCGGCTGGCACCAAACCAAAGGCAGTAAGAGCCGAATAGCGTCCACCAACTGTGGCATCAGCATTAAAGATTTGGTATCCAGAGGCTTGTGATGCGGCTTCCATTGGCGAACCAGGATCAGTAACGATAACAACTCGCTTAGTCACGTCGATGCCTGCAGCGGTGAAAGCCTTTTCGAATACGCGCTTCTGAGAATCTGTCTCAACTGTCGAACCCGATTTAGAAGACACAATAATTGCTGTGCGGTGAATATCGCCTTCGAGAGCTGCGCGAACCTGATCAGGATTTGTAGAGTCGAGAACGATAAGTTCAACACCATTGGTCTGAGTGATTACCTCGGGTGCGAGAGAAGAACCGCCCATGCCACAGAGCACAAAGCGATCAACCTGTTCGGCTCTGAAACGATCGCGCAAAGCGATGATGCCAGCAACAAGAACCTTCGAGTCAACGGCACTCGAGACCCAACCCAGACGCTTTGATGATTCTGCCTCTGCATCTTTACCCCACAAGGTGAAATCCTTGGCTGCTATTCTGCTTGCAACTTTGTCGGCCACAAGAGCGTCAATATGACTCGCTACCGTTGCGGCAGCATTAGAACTCAAACGAATTTGAATAGTCATTACTTGGCCGCCTTTAATGCAGCTTCAACTGATTCGGTTAGCTCAGACCAAGAAACGATGAACTTCTCGACACCTTCTTTTTCGAGCAACTCGGTGACTTCATCATAAGAAACGCCGAGAGCCTCGATAGAGTCGAGCACCGCCTTTGCATCCACGTAGTGCAATGTGATGCTGTTGGCAGGCACGATGCCGTGGTCAAACACGGCTTCCATGGTTTTCTCTGGCATGGTGTTCACCAGCTCTGGCGCAACCAATTCGGTCACATAAAGTGTGTCGCTGAGGTTTGGGTCTTTGACGCCGGTCGAAGCCATAAGCGGACGCTGCTTGTTAGCACCAGCCGCTGCCAATGCAGACCACTCTGGCTTAGCAAATTCTTGCTCAAAGACCTGATAGGCCAAACGTGCGTTGGCAAGTGCGGCCTTGCTCTTCATAGCTACAGCGTCTTGGGTGCCAACGGTAACCAAACGTTTGTCGATTTCGGTGTCGACACGCGACACAAAAAACGATGCAACCGAGTGGATTTTTGACACATCGTGGCCAGCTGCTTTAGCAAGTGCAACACCGGCCTGGTAGGCGGCGATGACTTCGCGGTAACGCTGCAGCGAGAAAATCAAAGTAACGTTCACGCTGATGCCGCTAGCGATAACTTCGGTGATAGCAGCCAATCCAGCTTTAGTGGCCGGAATCTTGATCATTACGTTTTCACGGTTCACCTTGGCAAAAAGTTCTTTTGCCTGAGCGACCGTAGCCGCTGTGTCATGCGCAAGGCCAGGTTCGACTTCGATCGAAACTCGGCCATCGAATCCATGTGAACTTGCATAAACACCGGCGAAAATGTCACAGGCATCGGCAACGTCGCGAGTTGTGATTTCAAAGATTGCTTCGGCTGCACTGGCGCCAGCGGCAGCCAGCTCGGTAACCTGTTCGCCATAACCTTCACCTTTGCCGAGTGCGCCGGCAAAAATTGTTGGGTTAGTTGTTACGCCCGAAACGCTTCTGCTTGAAATGAGTGACTCAAGGCCACCAGATGTGATGCGCGTGCGCGAAAGGTCATCGAGCCAGATGCTGACGCCATTGGCGGCTAGTTGAGCTAGTGGGTTTGACATTTTTGCCTTCAATCTTTTCTTTTGGAATTAGTTATTTGCCCAGCGCCTTGTGGGCAGCTGATACGACGGCTTCTGTGGTGATGCCGAATTCTCTGAACAGCGTCTTGTAATCAGCCGACGCACCAAAGTGCTCGATTGAGACGCTTTGGCCGGCTGCGCCTACATACTTGCTCCAGCCAAGTGACAAACCAGCTTCGACAGATACTCGAGCAGCTACGTTTTGTGGCAACACGTTCTCTTTGTATTCGGCCGATTGCTCGTCGAACCATTCGAGACATGGGGCTGAGACAACGCGGGTTGCGATGCCGTTGCCTTCAAGGGCAAGACGAGCGTTGACTGCAAGTTGAACCTCTGAACCGGTTGCAATCAAAATCACTTCAGGCTTGCCATTCGCAGCGTCAACTAATGTGTATGCGCCCTTGCTGGTGAGCGAAGCATCGGCGATTTCGGTGCCGGTCTCGTCTTTTTGGCCGCGAGCATAAACGGGAATGTTCTGACGGGTGAGTGCGATACCCGCTGGGCCTTGGCGGCGCTCAAGCATCGTTTTCCAGGCATGAGCCACTTCGTTTGCGTCTCCTGGGCGAACAATGTCAAGACCAGGGATTGCACGAAGTGAGGCAAGCTGTTCGATTGGCTGGTGCGTTGGTCCGTCTTCGCCGAGCGCGACAGAGTCGTGAGTCCAGACATAAATCGCTGGCACCTGCATGAGCGCAGCAAGTCTTACTGCTGGTCGCATGTAATCGCTGAAGATCAAGAAAGTGCCGCCGAAGGCACGGGTGTTGCCGTGCAAAACGATGCCATTCAAAATCGAACCCATTGCATGCTCGCGAATACCGAAGTGCAGCACACGACCGTACTCGTCGCCCGACCATTCGTGAGTTGACCATTTAGCAGGCACAAACGACTTTGCGCCTTCGATTGTGGTGTTGTTTGATTCTGCCAAGTCGGCCGAGCCGCCCCAAAGTTCTGGCATTACCTTTGCAATTGCGTTGATTACCTTGCCGCTGGCTGCACGAGTCGAAACTTCGGTGCCACCTTCAAATACAGGCAATGCTTCGGCTAGCTCTTGAGGCGCAGCACCCGAGAGCACGCGGTCAAGCAGGTTCTTTCGCTCTGGGTTAGCTTCGGCCCAGGCATCAAACTTTGCTTGCCATGAAGCGCGGTGCTCGGCGGCACGTGCAGCGGCGTTTTCACGAGTATGCGCGATTACCTCGGGGGTGACTTCAAAAGTTTTAGCCGGATCGAATCCAAGGATGGTTTTGAGGCCTGCAAGCTCTTCAGCGCCAAGTGCAGATCCGTGGATTTTGCCGGTGTTTTGCTTCTTAGGCGAAGGCCATCCGATGATGGTCTTCAAAATAATTAGCGATGGCTTGTCGGTTACGGCTTTGGCAGCATCGATGGCTGCATAAAGCTCTTGCATGTCTTCAACGTATTGGCCGGTTTTCTTCCAGTTAACCGTCTGAGTGTGCCAGCCATATGCCTGATAACGCTGATCAATGTTTTCGGTGAATGCAATGTTGGTGTCGTCTTCGATTGAGATCTGGTTTGAGTCATAAATCACAACCAAGTTGCCAAGCTGTTGGTGACCGGCCAGCGAAGCTGCCTCGCTTGTTACGCCCTCTTGCATGTCGCCATCACCAGCGATGACATAAATGTGGTGATCAAATGCGCTTTGACCCTGAGGCGTCTCTGGGTCAAACAAGCCGCGCTCGAAGCGAGCGGCATAGGCAAATCCGGTGGCAGAAGCCAATCCCTGACCAAGCGGGCCAGTGGTGATTTCAACACCCTTTGTGTGACCAAATTCAGGGTGGCCAGGTGTCTTTGAACCCCAGGTGCGAAGTGCTTTCAGGTCATCTAGTTCAAGGCCATAGCCGGCTAGATAAAGTTGGTTATAGAGAGTCAGAGATGAGTGACCAACGCTCAAGATGAAACGGTCGCGGCCTAGCCAGCGGTCATCCTTGGGGTCATGGCACATAACTTTTTGAAACAACAGGTAGGCGACAGGCGAAAGCGAAATAGCTGTGCCGGGATGCCCGTTGCCCACTTTTTCAACAGCGTCGGCGGCAAGTATGCGCCCGGTGTCTACAGCTTTTTGATCGATTGGTTCCCAGTTGAGCGTGGTCAAACCAGCTTCTCCTTCAGTTATTTGGTGGCGAAATGCCTTTTCGTCAGTCGAGGCTTCATCGCCTAATGGCACACTTGCACGGCAATAAAAAGGCCGTGAATTAGGTAAGTGTTGCTCTGCAAGTCTATACCGCAAGGCATTTTCGAGGGCATTTGGCGCAGCCGACGTCGCTTAGAATTAAGCCGATGTCAACCCTCTCGAGCGCGCACGAACCGCGTCTAAAAAGCCCTAAGCCTAGATCTCGCTTTTCTGCCTATCTAGCGCTGACTAAGCCACGGGTAATCGAACTTTTGCTGATCACAACTGTGCCGGTAATGTTTTTGGCTCAGCGGGGTGTGCCTAACCTTTGGCTAGCGTTGGCCACGCTCATTGGCGGGGCACTCAGCGCCGGTTCGGCAAATGCTTTCAACTGCATAATCGACATAGATATCGACACGATTATGAAGCGCACGGCTAACCGACCGCTTGTGACCGGCGAGATTTCGAAGCGCCAGGCGCAGATTTTCGCCTGGGGCATTGGCCTTGGGTCGATTCTTTGGCTCGGATTACTGGTGAACTGGCTCTCAGCCTTGCTGGCACTTAGCGCAGAGCTCTTCTATGTTTTTGGCTACACACTTTTGCTGAAGCGCAGAACCCCCCAAAACATTGTCTGGGGTGGGGCGGCAGGCGCAGTTCCGGTGCTAATTGGCTGGAGCGCGATCACCAACCGAGTCGATTTGCCTGCAATTTTGCTCTTCTTGGTAATTTTTCTTTGGACTCCACCGCATTATTGGCCACTTTCGATGAGATACAAGGCAGATTACGCCGAGGCTGGGGTGCCTATGTTGCCAGTCGTCGCAAATTCTGTCAACGTTTCTGGTCAGATAGTGCTCTATTCGTGGGCGATGGTAGCTTCAACGCTTATTTTGATTCCGTTTTCGGGGCTCGGTTGGGTTTATACGACTGTTGCCTTGATTTCTGGCGCATGGTTCATTGTCGAAGCCCATATTTTGCAGTCTGCCGCTAAGCGACCTGGCGAAAACAACGCAATGCGCCTATTTCACTTCTCGATTAGTTATCTAACGGTGTTGTTCTTGGCGATCGCAATCGATCCGCTCTTGCACTTTGGTTTTTAGGCCCTAGATTTGCCCTAACCGCCGGTTCAGCAAAGAAGGCCTAATCGGCGATATCGATCTTTATCTCTTCGAGCCGAGCGAGCGATTCGGCTCTTTCGGCCGCATGGTCAACGATTTGACCCACATAACCGTTTTGATAACCGTCTATCTCAAGCCACGGTTCGTGCACAGCCGCGCCACCTAAATGTGCGAGCTCGGGAACATATTTGCGAACGTAGTCGCCATTCGGATCAAACTTTAGGCCCTGGCCGATGGGATTAAAGATTCGATAATAGGGCGATGCGTCGGTTCCGCAGCCGGCTGTCCATTGCCAGCCATGCGCATTGCTCGCAGGGTCAAAGTCGGTGAGTTTTGATTCGAAATATTTGGCGCCGTGAATCCACTCGATATGCAGGTCTTTAACCAAGAAAGACGCCACAATCATGCGCACGCGATTGTGCATCCACCCAGTTGTGTTCAACTGCCTCATGCCGGCATCAACCATTGGGTAACCGGTTTTTCCCTCTTGCCAAGCGAGCAGTTTTGCTTCTGCCTTAGGGCCAGTGTCGTAACGCATCTGTGCGAAGCGCTCGTTGTAATACTCGGTCTCGGTGTTTGGGTAGTTGTGCAACACATCGGCATAGAATTCCCGCCAAGCAATCTCTTTGCGAAAAACTTCGTGGCCCTTTGAATCAGATAACCTGCTCAAAATTGTGCGTGGATGAATTTCACCGTGGGCGAGTGCATGCGAAAGGTGCGAGGTGCCGCCGATGTCGGCACGGTTGCGATTCTCGTCATAGTGATCTGCACGTGTTCGCATAAAACGATCAAGAGTTCTTAGCGCAAAGTCTTCACCGGCCTTGATTGCAACTGTCGAGGTTGCATCTAGCTCTGGCCATGATTCGCCGAGATTTGAAAATGCGAAAGAGCTCGAGTTACCCGCAAAGTGAACGGGCTGCGGCCAACCAACCTGCAACCAGGCCCTATAGAACGGGGTATAAACGCGATAGTTGAGGCCATCGGCAGGTTTTTTGACATTGCCGGGGTCTACGGCATAATCGCTGCCAACCAAAATCAGTTCGATCAGCGAGCTCAAACTTGCCTGAACCGCAGCAAAAGCCGGCACAAAAGACTTCGAGGCATAAACCTTGGTTGCAGCATTGGCTTTGGCAAAGTTAGCAACAACTGCAGCGATTTTGTTTGACTCATCGGCCCAAACAATGTTCAACGCACCGCCCAGAGCCAACTTCAAACTCTGCAATGAGGCAACTAGCGAATTCGCTCTAATTGCGCTGAGCGACTCGAACCAGTCGCGGTCAAGGCAATAGCACGCGAAAACCTTGCCCTGCCTCGAATCAAGAATGGCCTGATTTAGAGCAGGGTTGTCGTTCAATCTCAAATCGCGAGTGAACCAAAATACGCTGTTCATGTTTTGGCTTAGCGCTTCTTGATGGCAAGCAGCTGCAATGTCAAAAGTGCGCTAATAATCGATGCACCCAAAATGTGCAGAGCAACCAGCCCGATCGGCAGAGCAAGTCGCGCTTGAATGACACCAAGAGTGGCCTGAAGCAACACCGAAATCAATAGCGCAACCGTAAAAATCTTGGCCGAACCATCTCGACGACGAAGCAAAATAACCTGAATTAGCAACAGAACCAGCAGCAGATATGCGGGGATTGAGTGAATATGCTGCCAAAGTTCAGAATCAAGCCCATTGCGTTTTGCCACATCGTCACCGGCGTGCGGACCAGAACCGGTCACAATGATTCCGATGATCACAGCGATAAAACCGATGATGGCAATCAGCTTTGAATTGAAATTCTCGAACTTGGCAACCAAGGTTTGTTGCCCCGCATAAATGCGCCATACAAAAAGTGCAGCCAAGGCAATCATCGAAGCAGAAACTACAAAGTGCAGGCCAACAATCCATGGGTTCAATTTGGTTAGCACACTTATGCCGCCAACAACTGCCTGCAAAATGATGCCGCCAAACAAAGCAAGCGAGGGCCAAACCAGACCGCGACGAACTTTGCGGCCGATGCGAATGGCAATCACGATGCTAAAGACTGCGATCAAGGCAAGAGCAAAGGTCAAAAGTCGGTTGCCGAATTCAACAACCCCGTGCCAACCCTGAGCAGGCACGGTTACATAAGACTGCGTGGTGCATTTTGGCCAAGTCGGGCAGCCAAGGCCGCTATTGGTCAGTCGCACCAAACCGCCAGTCACAACAATCAAAATTTCGCTTATAAGTGAAGCCAGACCGGCAACTCGCAAAGTGGTCAGTGCTCTTTTAGAGACAGGCAAGATAGCTCTTTCATAAATGGGGATGCAACTATTGTCGCAGATAGATAAACTTGACCCGAACCCAACAAATCAGGAGATTTTGCCATGGCCAAGGGTGCTCACCAAGTCTCATAGATTTGTTCAAGATTTGTGGCCCACCGGCCAAACTCGGTGGAATAGCACCGCAACCTAGTCAGTTGTTCTTATTCGACGGAAGGTTTCTAATTGCCAAACGAAGAACTTACTCACCCCGAACTTGATGGCATCGGCGTTTACGAATTTGGTTGGTCAGACCAAGACGCTGCCGGCGCAAGCGCAAAACGCGGCATCAACACCGAGGTAGTCAGCGACATTTCTGGCAAAAAGAGCGAACCCGCATGGATGCTGGAACGTCGGCTAAAGGGCTATGACTACTTCACCAAAAAGCCAATGCCAAACTGGGGCAGCGACCTAAGCGGCATCGACTTCGACAACATCAAGTATTTCGTTCGTTCGACTGAGGCCCAGGCGGGATCTTGGGAAGAACTGCCCGATGAAATTCGCAACACCTACGAGCGCTTGGGAATTCCTGAGGCTGAGCGCCAGCGTCTAGTTGCCGGTGTTGCCGCGCAATACGAGTCAGAAGTGGTTTATCACCAGATTAACGAAGAGCTCGAAAAGCAAGGTGTTATTTTTCTTGACACCGACACGGCGCTCAAAGAGCACCCAGAGATTTTTCAAGAATATTTCGGCACTGTGATTCCGGCAGGCGACAATAAATTTGCGGCACTAAACACAGCAGTCTGGTCTGGTGGCTCATTCGTTTATGTGCCAAAGGGCGTTCACGTTGAGATTCCGCTTCAGGCATATTTTCGAATCAACACCGAAAACATGGGGCAGTTCGAGCGCACTCTGATCATCGCTGATGAAGGCTCTTATGTGCACTACATCGAAGGTTGCACCGCGCCGATTTATAAGAGCGACTCGCTGCACTCAGCCGTGGTCGAAATCATTGTTAAGAAAAACGCACGAGTTCGCTACACGACTATTCAAAACTGGTCGAACAACGTTTATAACTTGGTGACCAAGCGAGCAATCGCTCACGAAGGTGCAACCATGGAATGGATCGATGGCAACATCGGCTCTAAAGTCACAATGAAATACCCTGCGGTGATTCTTGCTGGCGAGCACGCTCGCGGTGAGACGCTGTCTGTGGCATTCGCTGGCGCTGGTCAACACCAGGATGCTGGTGCAAAGATGATTCACCTTGCGCCTTACACCTCGTCTTCAATCGTCTCGAAGTCAATCGCCCGTGGCGGCGGTCGAACCTCATATCGCGGCGAAATTCGCGTCAACCCAGGTGCTCACCACTCTGCCAACACCGTTCGTTGTGACGCGTTGTTGATTGACACAATTTCGCGCAGCGACACTTACCCAGCCGTCGACGTTCGCGAAGACGATGTCACGATGGGTCACGAAGCGACTGTTTCGCGCGTCAGCGACGAGCAGCTGTTCTATCTGCAATCGCGAGGCATGGCAGAAGACGAAGCCATGGCGATGATTGTTCGAGGATTCATCGAACCGATCTCAAAAGAATTGCCGATGGAATACGCACTTGAACTAAACAAATTGATCGAACTGCAGATGGAAGGGGCTGTTGGTTAGTGAGCTCTTCACCCGCACCTGCACAACACGGATTAGTTGCACACAGCCACGGCTTTGGCGTGCCCCCACAGATTCGTCTCGACAGAAAACGTTCAAAGCACGTCGCTGATTTCGAGGCTGTAAATCCTCGCGAAGAGCAGTGGCGATACCTAACCGCCGATGCCCTAAAGGGTTTAGACGCCGACCAACTGACTGACTTTTTTGAAAACGTGAGCATCGAAGCTGATTCTCGCGTCAACGCGAGTTTCGTCGATGCCGACTCAACCCCTCGAGGTAGCGTCGCTTTGCCAGAAGACCGCGTTGCGGCGGCTGCGTACTCGAGCGTAAGCAAAGTATTGCTAATCGAACTGCCCGCCAACACAAAGATTGAATCGCCAATTGTTGTGCGAGTGGTCGGCGCCGATTTGGCCCCTAGCGCCTTGCAAATATTTGTCGTGGCCAATGATTTTTCTGAAGCAGATTTAGTAATCGAACATTCAGGCAAGGCAGCCTTGGCCGAGGTAGTCGAGTTCGATGTGCGCGATGGCGCACGATTGAACTTTGTTAGCGTGCAGAACTTCGAAAAGGGTTCAGCTCTGGTGGCTTCGCACTTCAGCAAACTCTCGAACAATTCATTCATGAGACACACCGTGGCTTCATTCGGTGGCGATCTGATTCGCATCACTCCGATTACCACTTTCGCGGGCAAGGGCAGCGAAGTCGAGATGAACGGTGTTTATTTTGCCGACGCTGGGCAGCACATCGAACACCGCCCGTTCGTTGACCACGCCAGCGCAAACTGCAAATCTCGAGTGACCTATAAGGGCGCATTGCAAGGCAACAAGGCCCACACCGTATGGATCGGCGATGTTCTAATTCGCGAAGCGGCAGAGGGCACCGACACCTATGAGCTGAATCGCAATCTGCTTTTGAGCGACGGGGCCAGAGCAGACTCTGTGCCTAACCTCGAGATCGAAACAGGTCAAATTGAGGGTGCGGGCCACGCCAGCGCATCAGGTCGCTTTGACGACGAGCACCTTTTTTATCTGCAAGCTAGAGGCATCACCGAAGACGACGCTAGACGCCTAGTGGTACTTGGATTCTTGACAGAGATCGTGCAAAGAATTGGTCTGGCTGAACTGCAAGAGAAGCTAATCGGCATCATTGAGGCCGAAGTTAATGAGAGAAAGAACTAATGGCGACCAGAATTTGCGCTGTAAGCGACATCAAAAAGGGTTCTGCAATCCGAGTGAAAATTGGCGATACCGCCATTGCAATCATTCACACCCCAGACGGGCAAATCAAGGCTCTCGATGACAAATGCTCACACGGCGAAATCTCACTGAGCGAAGGCTTTGTCGACAACGAAACCATCGAGTGCTGGGCTCACGGGGCAAAGTTTTCGCTCGACACCGGTGCACCGCTCAGCCTTCCAGCCTATGAGCCGGTTGCTGTGCACGAAGTGATCATCGAAAGCGGCGACATTTTTATCGAAACTGACCTGGTCTAGACCACAGATTTAAACGAGAGAGCAAATAATGAGCATTCTAGAAATCAAAAACCTGCACGTCAGCGTTGATACAGACCAGGGCACCAAAGAGATTCTTCGCGGTGTTGACCTAAAAATCTCGAGTGGCGAAACTCACGCCGTGATGGGCCCAAACGGTTCTGGCAAATCGACACTTGCTTATTCAATTGCGGGTCACCCAAAATACAACGTGACCGATGGCGAGATCTTGCTCGATGGTCAAGATGTATTGACGATGAGTGTTGATGAGCGAGCTCGTGCCGGCCTATTTTTGGCAATGCAATATCCAGTCGAGATTCCTGGCGTTAGCGTGTCGAACTTCTTGCGCACTGCAAAAACAGCAATCAGCGGTGAGGCGCCAGCACTTAGAACCTGGATCAAAGAGGTTCGCGAGAGCATGGATGCCCTGCGCATGGACGCCGCATTCTCAGAGCGCAATGTCAACGAGGGATTCTCGGGTGGCGAAAAGAAGCGTCACGAGATTCTTCAGCTCGAGCTGCTGAAGCCTAAATTCGCTGTGCTAGACGAAACTGACTCGGGTCTCGACGTTGATGCTCTCAAAATTGTTTCTGAAGGTGTCAATCGCGCCAAAGAGAACTCGAACCTAGGCATTTTGCTGATCACCCACTACACCCGCATCTTGAAATACATTCAGCCTGACTTTGTGCATGTGTTTGTTGCTGGCAAAATCGCTGAGCAGGGTGGCCGCGAGCTGGCCGATCGTCTGGAGGCAGAGGGTTACGACCGCTATACGAAGGCATCTTCGTGAGCGATTTAGAGCTTGAACCAAAGCGCTATGACGCGGCTCTAGAAGCGCTCAAAGAAGTAATCGACCCCGAGATTGGCGTAAACATCGTCGACCTGGGATTGATCTATGACCTTCGCAAGAGTGAAGACGAATCGCTTTTGATTCACATGACCCTAACCTCAGCCGGTTGCCCTTTGACAGACGTGATCGAAGAGCAGACCGCGCAGGCACTAGATGGGGTAGAGCCAGCATTTCGAATCAATTGGGTGTGGATGCCGCCTTGGGGTCCAGAACGCATCACTGACGACGGCAAAGAGCAAATGCGAGCAATCGGATTCGCTATCTAAGTTTTGCTTAAAAGAAATCGCGGGCACAGCCAATCTGTGCCCGCGATTTCGATTTAAGAGCTATTTCTTTAGGCGCTTCACCAGTACCCAAGAAACCGGCAGCAGGGCAGAGGCAAGCAAAATCTTGACCGCATCGCCGACGATGAATGGGTTTAGCCCCGCCGCGAAGGTCGCAGCTAAATCATTGGGGTAACCCACCGAGCCAAGAAAATACGATAGCCATGGCAAACCGAATGCATAGATCGCAGCGTTGCCCGCGATGAATCCAAGGGCGACCACGAAAGGTGTGCGGCCAATCTTTCGCTCGGCAAAAAAGCCGACGATGGCTGCTGCAGCAATGAAGCCGGCAAGGTATCCGAGGGTTGGGCCAAATGCGATGCCTGCTTTTGCACCTGCGAAAACTGGCAAACCAATAGCACCCAGCAAAACGTAGAGCAACATCGATAGCGCACCACGCGCGGTGCCAAGAGCCGCGCCAGTTAGCAAGACGGCAAAAGTTTGGCCTGTGATTGGCACTGGCCACATCGGAATAGTAATTTGAGCCGCTGCGGCGGTAAGCACGGCGCCTGATGCAATCAGCACGATGTCAGCCGCTAGGCTGCGCGAAATGAACGCGTCAACGATGGTTGGTTTTCTCGAAACGAGTATCGACACTTGGACTCCTGAGTGTTGGTTTGTATCGATTGTAGACTAGGCCTTTTGGAATAGCTGTTAGACGGGTTGACTTCTTGATCAATGTCAAAGACCTAGAGATCACCATTGGTGCTCGGGTTCTAATGACCGGCGTCAACTTTCAGGTCAGCCGCGGCGACAAAGTTGGGCTAGTTGGCCGCAACGGCGCTGGCAAAACCACACTAACCAAAGTCATCGCCGGCGATTTTGAATCGAGCAATGGCGCGGTTGAGGTCACTGGGCAAATAGGGTATTTGCCTCAGGATCCAAGAACTGGCGACCTAACCGAACTTGCCCGCACAAGAATTTTGAATGCAAGAGGCCTGGGCACCATCATCACCAAGCTCGAAGAGACGCAGACCCAGATGGGCTCAGTCGATGAGGCGGTATATGAAGCTGCAATGCAGCGATATTCAAAACTTGAGGCTCAATTCGAGGCAGCAGGTGGTTACGCGGCAGAAGCCGAAGCGGCCGCAATCGCAAGCAACCTCGGGCTCAAAGACCAAGTCTTGAACCAGCCGCTGTCGACGCTCTCAGGTGGTCAGCGTCGCCGAATCGAGCTTGCCCGAATTCTATTCAGTGATGCTCAGACCATGATTCTCGACGAACCGACAAACCACCTCGATGCAGACTCGATTGTGTGGTTGCGCGATTTCTTGAAGAACTATCAGGGCGGCTTAATCGTGATTAGTCACGATGTTGAGTTGGTTGAATCGACCGTAAACCGAGTTTTTTATCTTGATGCTCTTCGCGGTGTGATCGACATCTACAACATGGGTTGGAAGGCGTATCAAAAGCAGCGCGAGTCTGACGAAGAACGTCGAAAGCGCGAGCGCGGCAATGCCGAAAAGAAAGCCGCGATGCTGCAAATGCAGGCTGCTAAATTCGGAGCGAAGGCCACTAAAGCAGTTGCCGCTCAACAGATGGCGAGGCGTGCCGAGAAATTGCTCTCTGGCCTAGAAGAGATTCGCGAAGTTGACCGAGTTGCCAAAATTCGTTTCCCTGATCCGCAACCATGTGGCAAGACACCTTTGTTTGCCAAGAACCTATCTAAGTCTTATGGTTCGCTCGAGATTTTCACGGCTGTCGACTTGGCCATCGACCGTGGCTCTCGGGTTGTCATCATCGGTCTTAACGGTGCCGGCAAAACAACCCTGCTTCGCATGCTTGCCGGCGTTGATAAACCAGATACCGGAGCCATAGAACCAGGTCATGGCCTCAAGGTCGGCTATTACGCCCAAGAGCATGAAACTCTCGACGTCGCAAAAACTGTGCTGCAGAATATGCAGGCAAACGCACCAGAACTTGGCGACACGGATGCCCGAAAGGTGCTTGGCTCTTTTCTTTTCACCGGCGATGATGTTGATAAGCCCGCCGGAGTGCTCTCTGGTGGCGAGAAGACTCGTCTAGCGCTTGCGTCTCTGGTGGTCTCGGCAGCGAATGTGTTGCTGCTCGACGAACCGACAAACAACCTCGACCCAGCATCTCGTCTCGAGATTCTTCGCGCCCTGGCAACTTTCAAGGGCGCAGTCGTTTTGGTTTCGCACGACGTTGGTGCGGTCGATGCTCTAAATCCTGAGCGCGTCTTGGTGATGCCTGATGGGGTAGAAGACCATTGGAACGAAAGCTATCGCGACCTGATCACGCTCTCATAACTCTCTAAAACTACTAAAGCAGCAATAAATCTTCAGCGTCGTCGTCGGCTTGCCCGACCTTGCGCCTAACCGGTTTTGGTTTGGCCCGGCCCGCGGCAATTTCAATGGCAAGTCGTTCTTGGCGAATCGCCCACACTACGGCCGCAATTGCCATTAGAGCGAAAAGCAACCATTGCAGCGCATAACTCAGGTGATTACCTTCATCAAGTTCTGGCTTCGGCAATTCAGTGCCGCGATCGAACTTTGGGCTCTCACTCGTCAATCGAATATAGCCAGCGGTATAAACCTTTAGGTCTGACACAGCCGTTGGCAACTCGCTTGTAGCCGCCCTGGTATCGATGCTCGGCAATTCACCCTTTGGTGCACCGCGATCAAGTTTTGGTTCGGCAGCACGAAGGCGACCAACCAGAGTTTCAGTGCCAAGGGGAAGCGCCGGAATGTGATCTGGTCGATCATGCAAATCACCTGTTGGCAACCAGCCACGATCGATAAACACGATGCGTCCGGCGTCAGTTCTAAAAGCGGCGAGTTGCAAAAAGCCGGGATTGCCATCCATGGGGCGGTTTCTGATCAACCACGAAGCGTTTGCAATATATTTGCCGTGCAGGCTCACAGGGCGCCACTCTAGCTCGGGTTCGAATGCATCAAGGTTTTTCACTAGTGCTGCAAAAGCGGCTGGCGTTTGATCGTAGTTATTGATCACAAGATTGTTGCTGGCAACCACTTGGGCACGCCTAGCGAATTGCCACTGCGATAAAAACCAGCAAGCAATCGAAAAAATCGCCACCAATGCAAACCAAGTTAGATAGCGCTTTAGGCGAGCTGAGTCTGTGCTCGGTGACTTGGACTTACTGTTTGACATTCGTGAAGCTAATCGTCTTTGCTGGCCTGCAAGAAATCAGCGGCACTAATTGCGATAGTGGCTGCCTGTGCCTTTGG
>CAINTU010000188.1 GCA_903853515.1 uncultured Micrococcales bacterium
CGAGCATCGCCAAAGGCGCTTTCGGCCTCACGCATAGCTTCGCCCAACGCCGCAGGCAAATCCTTGGCTTGCGCAACACGTCGCATGCCTCGCCCACCGCCGCCGGCGACAGCTTTGACAAAAATTGGGAAGCCAATAGCTTCAGCCTGCGCAATTAGCTCGTCAGGTATCGCAGACGAAGGCGAAGATTTCAGAACCGGCACTCCGGCCGCTATTGCAGCCTCTTTTGCGTTGACCTTATTGCCGGCGAGCTCGAGAATATGCGAGTCGGGGCCAATGAACGCAATCGAATTTGCTCTAGCGGCTTCAGCTAGTTCTGGGTTTTCAGATAAGAAACCATAACCAGGATAAATAGCGTCTGCACCAGATTCGATGGCAACCCGAATGATTTCAGAAACGTCAAGATAAGCCCGAACCGGATGCCCAACCTCGCCGATTTGATAAGCCTCGTCGGCTTTTAGACGGTGATGAGAATTTCGATCTTCATAAGGGAATACAGCAACAGTTTTAGCGCCGAGCTCATAAGCAGCCCGAAAGGCGCGGATTGCGATTTCGCCGCGGTTTGCTACAAGAATCTTCTTGAACATCGAATCCTAGGTTTGTTAAGTCGAACAAATAAGGCCATTGCACCTAAGTTGCAGTTAACCTTAACGAGTGCATGTTCTCAGCGTCAGCTCCTTAAAAGGAGGCGTCGGCAAGACCACCGTTACTCTCGGTTTGGCTTCTGCCGCCATGAATCGTGGGCTGCGCACTCTGGTCATCGATCTTGACCCTCAATGCAACGCGACCCATGGCTTGGGTGCAATTGGGGATTTTGATGTGACGTCGGCCGAAGTCATCAGAAAGCCCCGCCACAACGTTGTGCTTAAGGCGATTCTATCTTCAACTTGGACCCGCGGCGCCTCTCAGGTGCTCGATGTTTTGCCAGGCAGCGGGCGTATCGCGGGCCTAGATCGACCCAACCCCAGACACAACGAACTCTGGCGTCTAGATCAAGCCTTGACTGCGCTAGAGGCCGACTACGATCTGATATTGATAGATACACCGCCTTCAATCAATGCTTTGACGAGGCTTGCCTGGGTTGCCTCAGATCGAACATTATTGGTGGCAGAACCCTCGCTGAACTCTGTGGTTGCGGTTAGACGAGCCGTCGACGCCTTCGAGATTGTGCGCCGAAAGATTAACCCTCAGATTCAACTGTTTGGTGTTCTTGTCAACCGACTTCGCTCTGCACTGCCAGAGCATAACTTTCGAGTCAATGAGCTAGATGAGCTTTTTGGCGAACTTATTTTGAGTGATCCGCTCGAAGAGCGCTCGGCATTGCAACAGGCGCAAGGCGCCGCGCGTTCAATTCATAGTTGGCCGGGGCAAAACGCGGCCAAGGTCGCTAAGCGATTCGATGGTCTGCTAGACGAAGTCATTGCCTCTTTTGCTAAAGATGACATCAGCCGCATCGCCGCTCGCGAGGGCAGAACAGCGAAAACACCAAAGAACCGTCGTGCGCGTGACCGCGATCGTTCAATCGGTTTGGTCGAGGCAAACAAGGCTGCAGTCAAAAAGAATCCACGTCAAGTTGTGAAAACTAGAACGGCAACGGCCATAGTCATCGAACAGCCAGAACAGGTAGTCGACCCTAAATATCAAAGTGTGTTCGAAGAGAGCTTGCGCCAGAGCATGACTGAGAAACAAATAAAGCAAATGCGACAGAGCATTGAAATCAAATTAGATGAGCCCGTCGCAGCCGAAGATTTTCGCAGGGCCGACGAAACAAAAGATTCAGCAAGCGACTAGTTCGCCCTTTTTGAAAAACCTAGTTAAAGCGCTCTAGATGGCTTTTCTGGCGAGACGGCGCGCGGTCAACTCATCCATCTCTTCAAGGTGGCTTGGGTTAAGTTCAAGAAGCTTGGCCTCAACTTCACCAAATACACGGCCAACCTGAATCGCAAAAACACCTTGCCCACGATCTAGCAAGTCGATTACCTCGTCGTTGCTGGTGCAAAGATAAACCTTCGCTCCATCAGAAATCAGTGTGACCTTAGCCAGGTCATTGATGCCTGCCTGGCGAAGTTCAGCAATTGCGATGCGAATCTGCTGCAGCGAAACGCCTGCATCTAAAAAGCGCTTCACCAGTTTGAGCACCAAGATATCTCTGAAGGAATAAAGTCTCTGTGTGCCAGAACCAGATGCGGTTCGAACGCTTGGCTGCACTAGATCGGTGCGGTCCCAATAATCCAGCTGGCGGTAACTGATGCCAGCGGCAGTGGCAGCCGAGGTGCCTCGATAACCTACGTTTGGGTCATGCCAAGGTTGCGGTTCAGCGAAAAGTTCGTCTTGCAGATAGGCAAAATCTGATGATTTCGGCAAAATAATGCGACCCGTTGGGGTTAGTTCGTCGCTCATTTCGCCTCCTCAAGTCAAAAATCAAAGTTCAACCTCTAGTTGAACCTATTCATAATTGTTGCCCACGGCAACGACATAGTTGGTTTAATAATTATCTTCGGCGTGTCGCAGTTGACTACGAGTCAATTTTGTCGAGCACTGCACGCATTAGTTCGCTTCTAATCAACGAAAACTGTGCTTCCATTTCGGTAGCAAAACTTGCCGCCTTGGATTTGCTGGCAGCA
>CAINTU010000189.1 GCA_903853515.1 uncultured Micrococcales bacterium
CAACCTAGTCAAGCGTGACAAGCAAATTTACCTTCAATGCGCAAACAACACCTGGCTTCGACTTATTGAAGTGAAACCAGCATCCAAGCGGGCTATGCCTGCACTCGACTGGGCCAACGGGCTCAACTATGAAGCGAGCTGATCGTGAAACCGAATGCTAGAAGCGTCGCCCTTGAATTGTTGCTAGCCGTCGAACATAAAGACGCCTATGCGAATCTGATTTTGCCGAAACTCGTGGCGAAGGCCAAACTCAGTTCACAAGATTCAGCACTGTGCCAAGAGCTCGCTTTCGGCACCCTTAGATCAGCCTTGTTCTATGATTTCGCAATCGAGGCCGCTGCAAAGCGTGAAATCGATGAAATTGATATCGATTTGCTCTGGTGTCTGCGAATGGGTGCACATCAGTTGTTATCGATGCGAATTCCCAATCATGCTGCTCTCAACGAAACGGTCGAGCTGGTGAAGATAAAGATTTCACCCAAAGTTTCGAGATTTGCGAATTCGGTTCTGCGCCGAATAAGCGAAACTAACACTGAACGGCTAGTGGCGGATGTCGCCAGACGCTACAGCGACAACGATGAACGTTTAAGCGCTGCTTACTCACATCCCTTATGGATTGTTAAAGCGCTCAAACTTGCTCTTGCGGCCGATTCTCGCGAGAGTGAGCTTGAGTCGCTGCTTAGATCAAATAACGCAGCCGCTGCCGTCAACCTGGTGAAATTGCCATCGAATCCTGAGCACGCTCTGCTTGACGAAGCAATGCTCACCCCTTCTCGAGCATCGATGATTGGTTACGAACTTGACTCAGGTAATCCTGCCGATCTACGAGATTTCGCAGCCGGCACGCTGCGTGTTCAAGATGCAGGTTCGCAGTTGAGTGCTTTGGCACTGATTGCTGCTACACCAATACTTAAAGATGAGCGTTGGCTAGATCTTTGCGCTGGTCCTGGCGGCAAGGCAGCTCTTCTCGCAGCTGAAGCACAGATTCACGGCGCCAGCTTAATCGCCAATGAAATCATGCCGCACCGTGCCGAACTCGTCAGGCAGGCACTTAGTTCAACCGCCCCTGCCACTCGGGTCACGAGTTTTGACGGCAGGCAATTGAGCGATCAGAACTTGGGCAAATTCAGTCGAATACTTGTTGACGCGCCTTGCACCGGTCTAGGGGCGCTGAGGCGCAGACCAGAAGCGCGCTACCGCAAGAGCAGTGAAGATCTTAAAGTTCTAACGAAACTGCAAATTGAATTGGTGTTAAGTGCATACTCAAGCCTCGCTGCAGGTGGTGTGCTTGCCTATGTCACCTGCTCGCCGCACTTGAGTGAAACCACTGCGGTGGTTGCTGCGGCCTTGAAGCAAACCGACGCAACGCTACTAGATGCCCGCGAAGCTCTGCGTGGGCAACCGATTTTTGCCAATCTGCCAGCGAACCGAAAGACAGTGCAACTCTTCACAGATCGCGATCAAACCGATTGCATGTTTATAGCCCTTTTGCAGCGGCCAGAATAGGCTTAGACCATGAAGGCCAGCATTAATCCCAGCATCTTGAGTGCTGACTTCGTCAATTTTGAAGCCGAGTTCGAAACAATCGTTGGCTGCGACCAAGTGCATGTTGACGTGATGGACAACCATTTTGTACCGAATCTAACCTTTGGGCTACAGATGGTCTCGAGCATGCAACGCATAACCAAGAGACCATTAGATGTGCATCTGATGATCTCAGACGCAGATAGATTCGCACCTGACTATGCCAAAACGGGTGCCTATTCGGTGACGGTGCACTTTGAGGCCTGTTCAGACCCCGCATTGACTGCAAAGTTGCTGCGCCAAAATGGCGCGAAGGCCGGTCTAGCCATTAAGCCCGCAACTGCACTAGATGAGATCTTGCCAATTATTCAGCACTTTGATCGATTGCTGATTATGACCGTAGAACCCGGCTTCGGCGGGCAACTGCTGATTGAAGAGACGCTTGCCAAGGTGGCAGCTGCACGCGCGCACTTTGACATGAAAAACTTGGCCATTGATTTGCAAGTGGATGGCGGTATCACGGCCGACAACATCGGCAGAGTTGCTGCCCTTGGGGCTAACAGCTTCGTAGCTGGCAGTGCAGTTTTCAAAGCCAGCGACAGAAACCTAGAAATCAATAGACTTCGCGACCTAGCCACTAAACACAGCCACTGAACACAGCCACTGAACACAGCCACTGAATACAGCCGCTAAGCCTTATCGCCGGGCCGGCTTGCAGCCTGGCAGCATCGGCGGCGGTTGTGCCTGCTTGCACCATTTGCCACACGGTATATTTGTTTAATGAAGACTTTCGATGAATTGTTCGCAGAACTAAGCGACAAGGTCGCTAAGGCCGACCAAGCGTCAAGCACAGTCAACTATTTGGGCCAAGGCGTTCATGCCATCGGCAAAAAGCTTGTCGAAGAGGCCGCTGAATCGTGGCTAGCTGCAGAGCACGAAACGAAAGAACGCACTGCTGAAGAGCTTTCGCAACTTTGCTATCACATTCAGTGCATGATGATTGCCAAGGGCCTCACGCTCAATGATCTTTACAAAGTTCTCTAGACACAAATTTTTTAGAAAGAGCTTCCATGTTGCGAGTGGCAATCCCAAATAAGGGCATTCTTAGCGAAATCGCGGTTTCTATGCTCGCCGATGCCGGCTATGCGACCAGACGTGATGCCAAAGACCTGCACGTGCTTGACCAAACCAATGGCGTCG
>CAINTU010000190.1 GCA_903853515.1 uncultured Micrococcales bacterium
ATGCAGGCCAGTCAGAAGTGCAACGCTCAAGAATTGAACTGCGCTAACGGTCAGCAGCCATTTGGCCTGCACGCCCCACATGTTTATAAAGAATGCTGCGAGCATCAGCACGTAACCGATTTGCAACTTGAGGCTTTGTCTAGCAACCGCGCCGATGGCATAGTTCAACACAATGAGTCCTGCGACGATGGTCGTATAGGTGATGCGTGGATTCGACAAATCATTGATTGACGAAACTGAGAACAGAATCAAAAGCGCGCTCATCAGTTGGCCTAGATAGTGGTGAGCTGTGAAGACAGGTTTGGCAGTGGCCAAGACCGATTTTCGTTGACCAATAATGTAGGCGATAGCTGAATACACCATGAAGGCGAAGGCTAAACCGAGTAGCTCTTCGAGGGTGGAGCCTTGTTCGCTAGCGTTTGGCATGGCGGCTAGCAACAGCAGAGCGGCAGAAAAACCGAACGCAACCCAGGCACTCGGCACCAATGACTCGGCATTGCGACGGCCGTTCAAGACATAGTCGAGTGCAACTCGGGCATTGGGCGCAAGCACAACGGCCAGAGCGAGAAGTGCATAGATCAACGATGTCGAGCTAAGGCCAGCGTTCGACTTGAAGTCGCTGAACAGAACAATCAGAGCGATACCGTTTATAAATGCAGAGGGCAGAGCGTTGCGCTTGCTTTCATATCTGCGATCGATGAAGGTTAGGGCAAAGCCAAAGGCAAGGGCGAACCAGCCGTAACGCGACCCATTCCAGTTGCCGCTGCTGGCTGAATTTGAAATTTCAAATTGAAGCCAGAATGCTGCACCAACATAGGTGGCGAGGTTCGCGACGCCTGCCGACGTTTTGAATCGACCTAACGCTGGGCCAGCAAGAGCGAGAACCACAATGACGGCTAAGGTGAGCGGGCTTGCCAAGATGTCGACGTCGATAGGTAGCGACAACTGCACCAGAGAAACTGTTGCCGAGATGAAAACCACTGCATTAGCGAAGGGCGAAAGTTTGGTGCTGGCTGAGCCATCCTTGGTGATTTGAGAACTGTAACGATCTGCGGTGAAAGACACACCCACCCAAGCGAGCGCGACAACCAGAACGGCAACAGGATTTAGCACCAACGGATCGCCAACATTTAGGCCGGCGATGGATTGAATGAGCGTTGCGCTAAACCCCGCAACAACCAACAAAGGCGCGGCAAAACGCGTGAACTGGGCCAATCCATTGTCTTCGCGCTGTGCGAGGTCTTCAGCATATTCTTTGTAGGTTTCGTCGACTAAAGCAGGGGCTGTGATGTTTCGCACAAACTTTGACTCAGCGGCTATAGCGACTGCGGCAAGGGTCAGCACGGCTAAGTTGATCGGTGCCCAATTGGCCGATAGTTGCGGCACTACGAAGCCAAAATCAAAAATAAAAGCTGCAGTCGTTGTTGCCAAGAGAGCAATGGCCTTGTAGCCAAACACTGAGCTTAAGCGGGCGAGTGCAAGCGAGATTGCGGCGACAACCAAAAGCGAGATAGTCCACCACCATGAGGGCATCGAACTCCAGATGAAATCCCAACTAGTGCCATTGCTAATCTGGTCGCCCAAGATTGACATGGTCGCTAACTGCATTGCCGCAGAGAATGCCGCCAAGAAGCTAGAAATAACTGCGGACATTTTGCGCAGCTTGAATGAGCCGAAACCAGTGGCTGCGCCAATCGAAACAGTGACGATGGCAAAAATCCAGAACGGCCAACCGCTTTGAATACCAGTGTTCACAAACACTGTGCCGGCAATAAGCACAAGCAGGCTAGCGGCGATTATCAACCACTGCTGCAACGAGAACGCGACTTTTGGCCTAGAGATTTTCTTTTCGGCATAAATCGGCGCAGTCGAAGCAGCCGGCACAAATGTTGGGCGTGGTTCGTTTGCGATCACAGATGGTTTAGCAACAGATCGCGCGCCGGTCGGCAGCGAAGAGGCGCTTTGGGCGGCGGCTTTTTTGACCGGGGCCGCATTTGAATCCGACCTAAAGTTCACATTTTGCTTGAGCGAAACAAGATCTCTGATCTCGAACAATTGAGCATTGATTTTGATTCGTTTTTCTAAAAGCTGGTTGTATTTGATGATGTCGCCCGCTTCAAAATAATTACCGCAAGGGCAAGTGAAGGCGGCGTTAGAGGCAACAGCATCTTCGGCAAAAGTATGTGTGCAAATCGGGTTGCCAAGCAGTCCAGCAGCTGCGATTGATTCGGAACCAGGGGCTGGTACCGTCGCGCGAGGTTGACTCGGCTGATAAGCGGATGGCTCATAAGAGTTACCAGGCTTCGTCGAGTTAGAACTCGATCGGTTCTGGCGCACAATCACAAAAATGATGATGCCGATAATGCCAAACATAAAGATCGGTCCGACGGCGTTATACATGCCATTGGTCACCAAAATAACTGACAAGAAACCAAATAGCGCAAGACCGCCGCAGCCTATACCGAATGCTTTAGCGCAGCCTGAACCGCTAGAAGAGTTACCTTGGTTGTTGTAAGACATCGATGCCCCTTTGTCGTTGAACCCAACGTCAAAAGGCTAGCCGAATAGCGCTATTGCCAACAATTGATTTTTGTGGGCTATTTAGGGGACACCCACTGACGAGTTCTTAGTATTCACCCTTGACCACAAAATAGCTGCCACG
>CAINTU010000191.1 GCA_903853515.1 uncultured Micrococcales bacterium
AGGCAACACGAGCAGGCTGAGGTGCTAGAACTAATCCGTGCTTTTATTGCCGAGCCGTTTAGCCAAGACGAGCGCCACATTCGGCGAATCGGCAAGATTGCCACTTATGAACAAACCGGTGAGATTCTCTAAACCAAATGCCAGAGGGCCATACCGTTCATCGAACCGCTCGTGAGTTCAACGCACGCTTAGCTGGCCGAAATATCACTGTCGATTCGCCGCAGGGTCGTTTTCTGGCAGAAGCAAACCTCATCGACGGCCACACTTTGGTTCGGGCCAGAGCAATCGGCAAGCAATTATTTTTAGAGTTTGATAACGCTCTGACGTGTCGAATTCATTTGGGCATCTATGGCAAGTGGCGATTCGAAAACCATGCGGGAGATGTAGCGCGAGACGGTCAGGTGAGAGCCCGATTTTATAGCGAAGACTTTTTGGCCGATTTGCGCGGGCCAACCGTTTGTGAAGTTATCGATAGGCGAGCGGTTAAACAGGTTGAAGCTAGGCTCGGCCCAGATCCAATCAACCCAGACCCCAAAGCAAAAGCGCAAGCTATATTCATCGCTCGCGTTCAGGCCAGCAAAACCCCAATCGGCCAGTTGCTTATGAATCAAGATGTCGTGAGCGGCATTGGCAACGTCTATCGAGCCGAACTGCTTTTTCGCGCCGGCATAAGCCCGCACCGACCTGGCAATTCTTTGACAGTCGATGAGTTAACTGCCCTTTGGCTCGATGCCGTCGAGTTGATGCGAGTTGGCGTGCGCACGGGATTCATGATTACCCGTGATGAGTTGTTTACCCGAAGGCCAGCGAAGGCTGATCGCAATTTTGTTTATAAACGCGAAGGGTTGCCGTGCCGAGTTTGTGGAACAAATATTTCGATCGAGATAATGGCCACCCGCAAGCTGTATTGGTGCGTTGGCTGCCAGACATAGCGCGCGTCAATTAGTCAAAAAGACTGTGTTTTAGATGAAAACAGAGCGGATGACGGGAATCGAACCCGCACCATCAGTTTGGAAGACTGAGGCTCTACCATTGAGCTACATCCGCGGTTTGCACCATTCGATCAATAATCGAGGTGCGCACATCATTCTATGCGATAGACTCGCAGAGGTTGTTTTGGTTCGTTCGCAAGAGCGATCTAAAAACCACCGGGGTGTAGCGTAGTGGCTAGCGCGCCTGCTTTGGGAGCAGGATATCGCAGGTTCGAGTCCTGTCACCCCGACCATCTGGTCGTTTCGAAATCAAATCGGCCCCGCCCTATGGCGGTGCGCCTAGCGTAATGAGGAAACCCTTGAAGACAACCGTTGAGCGCATCAGACCAACTCGCGTAAAGCTAAACATCACGGTAACCCCAGAAGAGTTTCGCCCAAGCCTCGACCACGCCTATGAGCACATCGCCGAGTCGGTAAACGTTCCTGGCTTTCGCAAGGGAAAGATCCCGGCCGCCATTCTTGATCAGCGGGTCGGTCGCCCAGCTATCTTGGCGCACGCAATAAACGACGGTCTAGACACCATCTATCGCCAGGCGCTTGAGGCTGAGAAGCTTCGCCCGCTAGGTCAGCCATCGGCAGATATCAAGCAGAGCCCAGACGAAAAGACATTCTTGGGCGATCTAATCGTCGAAATTGAAGTTGAAGTTCGCCCAGAGGTTACTGTTCCTGATTTCAAGGGCCTCAAAGTCAAGGTCGATGCAATCAAGGTTGGCGAAATCGAAATCAACGAAGAGCTCGACCGCTTGCGCGCACGTTTTGGCACTCTAAAGACCGTTGAGCGCGCAGCTAAACAGGGTGATTTCACCACAATCGATTTGTCAGCAAGCGTTGACGGCAAAGAGATCGACGCAGCTAAGGGCATCAGCTATGAAATCGGCAGCGGCTCAATGCTAGATGGCCTAGACGAAGCGCTTGACACTTTGACTGCGGGCGAATCGACTACTTTCAAGTCGAAGCTGGTTGGCGGCGACAAGGCTGGCGAAGAAGCCGAAATCGCAGTGACTCTAACGGCTGTCAAAGAGCGCGAGTTGCCAGAAGTCAACGACGAGTGGGCACAATTGGCATCAGAGTTCGACACAGTTGCCGAGCTTCGTGAATCACTAAAAGGTCAGATTGCCCGCAGCAAGTCATATTCACAAGGATTACAGGCTCGCGAACTAGTGACCGAAGAGCTGCTCAAGCTGGTGACCATTCCAGTTTCTGAAGAACTCGTCAAGGCCGATGTTGACCGTCACCTCGAAGGCGAAGGCCGCGAGAACGATGAGGCGCACCGCAAAGAAGTGACCGAAGAGTCAAACAAGTCGTTCCAGGTGCAGATGCTTCTTGATGCATTGGCAGAAGACCAAAAGGTTCAGGTCAACGAGCAAGAGCTTTTGCAATACCTAGTGGCGATGTCTCAGCAATACAACATGCAGCCAAATGACTTCATTAAAGCAGTTGACGAGCAGGGCCAGGTGCCAGGATTCGTTGCCGAAGTGGCAAGACGCAAGGCTCTTTCGCTAGTGCTAGAAGCTGCGGTTATCACCGACAGCGAAGGCAAAATGGTCGATTTGGCTGAGTTCATGAAGACTGACGACGCGCCGTTCGGCATCGACGAGCACGCCGGTCACGACCACGACTAATAGCCGATAGGCGCATCCATGGGGTCGCCACAAATTTTGGCACTTTGCCATGGGCGAACATGCGGCACTTTTAGTGTTTCACTCGGTTATCTTGATTAGGCAACACTAGAGATAAGAGGAGTCAGCAAACATGGCTGAACACAACCAATTTTCACCAAACGTTTTCGATCGACTTTTGCGCGACCGAATCATTTGGTTGGGCGACGATGTTCGCGACGACAATGCCAACGAGATTTGCGCAAAAATGCTTTTGTTGGCGGCTGAAGACTCGACCAAAGACATCTATCTCTATATCAATTCACCTGGCGGCTCAATCACCGCTGGCATGGCCATTTATGACACCATGCAATACGTGCCGAACGACATCGTCACCGTCGGCATCGGTATGTGTGCATCGATGGGGCAGTTCTTGCTAACTGCCGGCACAAAGGGCAAGCGCTATGTCACACCAAACACTCGCGTGCTTTTGCACCAACCTCTAGGTGGTTTCGGTGGCACGGCGGCCGACATTCAGACTCAGGCGTTTTTGATCAACGACATGAAAAAGCAGTTGGCCTCGATCACCGCCTCACAGACCGGCAAGAGCGTCGAACAGGTTATGGCAGATGGCGACCGTGACCGCTGGTTCACCGCTCAAGAAGCCCTCGAATACGGCTTTATTGACCACATTCAAGAATTTGCAGCTGGGTCAACCGGCGTACCGAGCAAGAAGTAAGGCGCATCATGACTAACCCACTTAACCTTCCAGAGGCTCGCTATATTCTGCCTGACTTCGAAGAACGCACCTCTTATGGCTTTAAGCGCCACAACCCTTACACCAAGCTCTTCGAAGACCGCATTGTGTTCTTGGGCGTTCAGGTCGACGATGCTTCGGCAGACGACGTGATGGCTCAGTTGCTAGTGCTCGAGAGTCAAGATGCTGACCGCGACATCACCATGTATATCAATTCACCGGGTGGTTCGTTCACTGCGTTGACCGCGATTTATGACACCATGCAATACATTCGCCCACAGATTCAGACCGTGTGCTTGGGGCAGGCGGCTTCGGCCGCGGCAGTTTTGCTAGCTGCCGGAACCCCTGGCAAGCGTTTGGCGCTGCCTAACTCGACGGTTTTGATTCACCAGCCATCATCTGGTGGTGGCGGCCGCGGC
The DNA here is from genome assembly GCA_903853515.1 of uncultured Micrococcales bacterium. Classification (GTDB taxonomy): domain Bacteria; phylum Actinomycetota; class Actinomycetes; order Actinomycetales; family Microbacteriaceae; genus Rhodoluna. The sequence goes on from CAINTU010000191.1 coordinate 3,767, forward strand.
CAGGCTTCAGATATCGAGATTCAGGCTCGCGAAATTGCGCGCATGCGCGAATGGCTCGAAGAAACTCTGGCCAAGCACTCGAACCGCTCAAAAGAGCAAGTCAACAAAGATATAGATCGCGACCTAATCTTGACCGCAGACTTAGCTCTTGAGTACGGCTTGATTGACCAAGTTTTGACTTCGCGCAAAAAGACCGACTAGTTATTTAGACCCAGCGCCTTAGGCAACCTAGATAACTTTTTGGGTTTGCCTAAGGTGCTTTGTCTTAGGCGCTAGGTAGGCTTTTTAGCATGACTAGGCCAGCCGACTCGAGCGATATGCTCAAGTGCAACTTTTGTGGCAAAACACAAAAGCAAGTAGCAAAACTTATCGCTGGCCCTGGCGTTTATATCTGTAACGAATGCGTGCACCTCTGCAACGAGATCATCGACGAAGAGGGCATCAAGCGTGCTGAGGTCGTCGAAGACTTTGAACTGCCGAAGCCAAAAGAGATCTATTCGTTCCTCGACGAATACGTAATCGGTCAAGACCAAGCCAAAAAGGCTTTATCTGTAGCGGTCTATAACCACTACAAGCGCATCCGCTCGGTTGGCACTCTAACCATCTCAGGACAGTCACACGATTCGATCGAAATCGCTAAGTCAAACATTTTGCTGATGGGCCCAACCGGCTGTGGCAAGACCTATCTGGCGCAGACTTTGGCCAAACGCCTCAACGTGCCTTTTGCTGTTGCCGACGCGACCGCATTAACCGAAGCCGGTTATGTGGGTGAAGATGTCGAAAACATTCTGCTCAAACTTTTGCAGGCCGCCGATGGTGATGTGAAGCGTGCCGAACAGGGCATCATCTATATCGACGAAATCGACAAGATCACTCGCAAAGCC
>CAINTU010000192.1 GCA_903853515.1 uncultured Micrococcales bacterium
CACCACCAGTGGACCCCTAATGGTTAGGCGAATGGCGTCTGGCTGATTTTCTATTGCCTCAACAGTGCCAAGTTCTTCAATGATTCCGGTAAACATCAGTTGTCACCTTTCGGCTCTGCAATTAGCAAGATGTCATTACCGAGCATTTTTGATTCAACAAATTTGAGGGTTTTGGCCTGCGCCATCGTGCTCACGCCAATGTTGCGAACCGTTGGGTTCTGCCCACCGACCAAAAGCGGCGCTTGATAAATCAAAACCTGATCAAATAATTCGGCCTCGATAAATGCGCTTGCGAGTGTTGGGCCGCCTTCAACCAAGGCGTGGCGCACACCGCGCTCGAAAAGCTCGGTCAGAATAGCGGCTAAGTCTTGGCTCTTGAACTGAATGGTCTCGGCACTCTCGTCAAAAACACGCAAAGTCTTAGCGAGTTCTGCCTGGCCCACCACAACTCGCAGTGGTTGGTGTGGGTAATAACCGCCTTGCGGCAGGCGAGCGCTCAGCTGGGCATCGTCGGCAAGTATGGTGCCGGTGCCGGCAATGATTGCATCGACGTTTGATCTGCGCAAGTGAACATCGTGGCGGGCCTCTTGCCCCGTGATCCATTTTGAGGTGCCGTCGTTGGCGGCAGCTCGGCCATCAAGAGTCGAAGCCCACTTGAGCGTGACAAACGGGCGTCGCTTGCGCATCGAAGTCAACCAAACTTTGCCCTGCAGTTGAGCACGCTCGTGAAGCACGCCTTCGATTACTTCGATGCCGGCTGCGCGCAGCGTCGCCGCGCCGTTTGCGCTTATTACGCCGGGGTCTGCCACTGCATAAACCACTCGGGTGATGCCGGCTTCAATAAGCGCCTCGGCGCATGGGCCTGTCTTGCCAGTGTGGTTGCACGGTTCGAGGGTCACTACTGCGGTGAAGCCAACCGGTAGTTTGCCATTTGCATCTTTGCGGTGGGTTACTGATTCGAGCGCCATGACTTCGGCGTGGGCAGTGCCTGATCCTTGGTGCCAGCCTTCGCCGACTATTTCATTATTTTCATCAACGATCACTGCGCCGACTTGGGGGTTTGGGCCGTGCTCTGGGCCAAGCAACGCGATTTCGAGCGCGCGCCACATCGCAGGCACATACTCTGTGCCCTGCTGGCTGTGTTGTTCAGACATCCCGGTTCCTCATTTGTTGAGCTCATCGGGGTGCGCAAAAGCGCAGGGTGCTTTGTCTTTAGGTGCTAACGCGTCTGCGCGTGCCGAGAAACAGCAAACGCAAAGGCTAAAGCGCCAAAATTGAAGCACCCGTTCTTCTACCATCCGGACTTTAACCGTCGGTGCTGGAATTTCACCAGCTCAACCGCCAAGCCCAGAAGCAGATTCAGTGTCGCAATCTAGCTTTTGTTGCCATCGCTGGCAGCTTGTCGGGTCGCGGACTCTAACCGCCGGTTCAGATTTTCACTGACCCCGAAGAACGTTTATAACTTTGTAATCATGGCAGAAAACCCTGTGAATTGGCAGAGTATTCCGCTTATGGCTTTAACGCTTGATGAAGCCCACGCGCTCATAAACCTTGGCCAGGGTGGCTTCTGCCACGGCATTTGCCTTGTCTGCGCCTAGCGCCAACAGTCGGTCAAGTTCAGTCTCTTCGCTCATCAGTTCGTTTGCGCGGTCTCGAATCGGCCCGATGGCTGCGATAACAACTTCGGCTAGCTCGGTTTTGAGCACACCATAGCCGGCACCGGCAAAACGGTCTTCGAGTGAGAGCACCGATTCACCTGTAATTGCCGAATAGATGCCAAGCAGGTTGGTGACTCCTGGCTTGTTGACTGCATCAGCCTTGATCACTCCGTCGGTGTCAGTGACAGCGCTCTTGATTTTCTTCGTGATGCTCGAGTTGTCATCCATGATGTTGATCAAACCTTTGGGGTCGGCTGCCGATTTCGACATCTTTGCCGTTGGCACCTGCAGGTCATAAATCTTGGCTGTTTCTTTCAAGATATGGGCTTGTGGCATCACGAAGGTTTCGCCGAATCTTGTGTTGAAACGTTCGGCTAGGTCTCGAGTGAGTTCAAGGTGCTGGCGCTGGTCTTCGCCAACGGGCACGGCTTTTGGTTGATAAAGCAAAATATCGGCGGCCTGCAAGATCGGGTATGTGAATAGGCCTACCGATGCGCTTTCGGCGCCGGCTTTTTGCGATTTGTCTTTGAACTGCGTCATGCGGCTTGCCTCACCAAAACCGGTGATGCAGTTGAGCACCCAGGCCAATTGGGCGTGTGCCGGCACCTGAGATTGAATAAACAAAGCCGAGTGTGCTGGGTCGATTCCGGCGGCGATGTATTGCGCTGCCGTGCGTCGGGTGTTGGCGCGAAGTTCGAACGGGTCTTGCGGTACCGTGATCGCGTGCAAATCGACGATGCAATAAAAAGCATTGAAATCTTTTTGCATGGCAACCCAGTTGACCAGCGCGCCAAGATAGTTGCCAAGGTGCAACGAGCTCGCACTCGGCTGCATGCCGCTGAGCAGGTTTGGCTTCGAATTATCTAGCGACGACATGTTAGATAGCGTAGTCGGCTAGAACGGGCGAGTGGTCGGTGAACCTGGTGTCATAACTCGCGGCACGATGAACTCTATAGTTCTTGGCAACGGCAGCCAACTTAGGTGTGGCCAACTGATAGTCGATTCGCCACCCGGTGTCGGTGTCAAAAGCTTGACCTCTGAAACTCCACCAGGTGTAAGGGCCGGCAATGCCAACATGAGCCGCACGGCCAAGGTCAACCCAACCCTGCTTGTTCATCCAAGTATCGAAATATGCTCGCTCTTCTGGCAAGAAGCCGGCATTTTTTAGGTTGCCCTTCCAGTTTTTAATATCTAGTTCGGTGTGACCCACGTTTAGATCGCCAACCACTACCGCTAGGGCGTCGGCTTTGCGCAGCTCATCCATGCGCTTAGTCATTGCCTCTAAAAACTTGTATTTTTCGATCTGCTTGGGCGTATCGACTTCGCCTGAGTGCACATAGGTGCTGATCACTGTGATGGTTTTGCCGCCAAACACATAGTCGGCCTCTAGCCAGCGGCCGGCGCTGTCAAAACTCTTTGGTCCTAGTTCTATTCGCGATGCGTTCGCCGCGACGCGCGACAATATTGCGACGCCTGCTCGACCTTTGGCGCTGGCGGCATCATGCAAAATGTGCCAAGTTTTGCCATCGCCTATCGCGGCATCGGTTTCGGCAAAGAGTTCAACTAAGTCACTGGTTTCAGCGCGCACCTCTTGCAGGCACAAGATGTCTGGTTGATTTTCGATCACCCAGTCGCCAAAACCCTTGCGAAAAGCTGCGCGAACACCGTTGACGTTGACAGTTGCGACGGTGATTGGTTTAGTTTTGCTGGCGGCCATGAGACAAGTTTAACCTTCTGCATGTCTTGGGCTTTGCCAAGCCACCTTCAATATCTGTGCTTTAGGCAGTGACGTAAACGTAGCCACCAGAAACGCTGGTGGAATAAACAGTCAACGGGCCGCGAGCTGGGCCACCGGTTGCCTTGCCAGTGGTGGTGTTGTAGCTCGCACCGTGGCGACTGCAAATTACGTTGCTGCCATTGATGCCGGCAAGCAGGGTCTGCTGGTGAGTGCAATAGGGGCTAAATGCGCGAAAGACATTCTTTTTGGGTTGAGTGATCAACACGTATGCGCCAGATTTGAGGGCAAAAATGTTGCCGCCGCCAACACTGATCTTTGAGGTGGCACATACTTTAGATTTAGTAGCAGCTTTTGCGGCGGTTGCACTCAAGCCGCCTAGACCCACGGCAGCCGCACCAGCCGCAATGGCTTTAAACATGTTGCGGCGAGACATGCTCGCAACGGTTTCAACGACTTGGGTGGCTTCTCGCTTTGGCGAATCGCAAAGGCCTTCGCAACTTGTTTCAATAGACATTTCATTAGCCTAAAGATTCGCTTACAAATAAAACCCGCGACGCTCAGAACTGTTAGTAAATTCCCAGAATTTCAGTCGTGCGAAATACTTAGCGACGACCGCGAAGCACAGCCTGCTTAACTTCGGCGATAGCCTTGGTTACCTCGATGCCGCGCGGGCATGCCTCGGTGCAGTTAAAAGTAGTGCGGCAACGCCAAACACCTTCTTTGTCGTTCAAGATCTCAAGGCGCACATCGGCTGCCTCATCGCGTGAATCAAAAATGAAGCGGTGCGCGTTGACAATAGCAGCCGGACCAAAATACTGACCGTCAGTCCAAAACACCGGGCAGCTTGTGGTGCAGGCTGCGCACAAGATGCATTTGGTGGTGTCGTCGAAACGCGCGCGATCTTCTGCTGACTGCAGGCGCTCTTTCTCTGGCTTGTCAGATGCGATCAAGAATGGCTTCACATCGCGATAGGCCTGATAGAA
>CAINTU010000193.1 GCA_903853515.1 uncultured Micrococcales bacterium
AGGTTCTGCTCACGCTAATAAACAAATTCGCCGGCCGGCCCGTTGGCTTGTCAACGCTCACCATTGCGCTCGGCGAAGAGACAGACACTATCGACAGTGTCGTTGAGCCTTTTTTGGTGCGAATGGGGCTTCTCGCTCGAACACCAAAGGGCCGAATCGCTACGGCTGCCGCGTATGAGCATTTGGGCCTAGAACCCCGCGCTGACGGGTCTGGACTGTTCGACTAGCCTATAATCGACTAGGCGCACATTGCCGATTTAAGACACGCGCCCACTAAAGACAGGTTTATACCCATGGAATGGATTTTTCTCGTAGTAATTGCGGGCATGTTCGTGTTGACGTCGATGTCAAATCGCAAACGTCGTCGCCTCGCTCTAGAAATGACCGAGAAACTTCAACCTGGCGCTTTTGTTGTTCTATTGGGCGGCATCAAAGGCCACATTGTTTCAATTAGCGAAGATTCGCTCGTAGTCGAGAGCACACCAGGCACCAAACTTGAGGTTCTGAAAAGCGCCATACGCTCGGTTGAAGCTGCTGCTGCTAAGCCAGCTGCCATCAAGCCGGTCGCCAGCAAACCGGCAGCGAAGAAGCCTGCCGCCAAGGCCGCAGCAAAAGCAACAAGCAAATAATCACTCTTAGTAACCTAAAGAACGAGAAATTATGTCTGAGAAGCGCGGAATCTCTGCAGCAGCCCGTCGCAGCCTAGTTTGGCTCATCGTCGTAATCGCGGCAATCCCAGCCTTAATCGGTGCCAACATGCTGGCCGGCGACAAGAACACAACTTTCACGCCAAAGCTCGCTCTTGATCTTCAGGGTGGCACGCAAATCATGCTGACCCCGGTGGTAACTGCCGGCGTAAGCGTGAAGCCTGAGCAGTTGGTGCAGGCGGTCGACATCATTAGACAGCGTGTTGATTCAACCGGCGCTTCTGAAAGCCAGGTCTACACCTCAGGTAACAACATCATCGTTGCGATTCCTGGCGTGCCAGATGATTCAACCCTCGCGCTGATCAAGAGCTCAGCAAAACTCGACTTTAGAGCAGTTTTGGTGGCCTCTGCCGGCACTGCTACCGCAGCATCAAAGATTGGCAGCGCACCAAAGATCGCAACGAGCTCTGCAGCGCCTGCCAACCCGAGCGACCTCAACTGGGTCTCTAAAGATCTTCAGAAGAAGTATTTGGCGCTTGATTGCTCTAAGCAATTCAGAAAACCGGGCCAGGTCGATGACCCTAAAAAGCCATTGGTTACTTGCTCAAGAGACCTATCAGAGAAGTATATTCTCGGCCCAGTAGAGCTCGATGGTTCGGCACTATCAGACGCTCAATCAGGCAACGTTAGCGGCGCAAACGGTGCCGTAACCAACCAATACTGTGTCAACCTTACTTTCAACGCTGACGGCGGCAAGAAATTTGGCGACATCACTTCGCGTCTATACCCGCTCAAAGACCCGCGAAATCGCTTTGCAGTAACCATCGATGGTTATGTGCTTACCGCTCCGACGACGAATTCGGTTATCACTGGGGGACAAGCGCAGATTACCGGCAACTTTGACGCGAAGAGTTCAAAGACGCTAGCCGACCAATTGAAATACGGTTCGCTACCAATCAACTTCAATGTGCAGTCACAAGAGAACATCTCTGCCACTCTAGGTTCACAGCAGTTGCAAGCTGGTCTCTTGGCCGGGTTGATCGGTCTTTTGCTCGTCATTCTCTATTCGATCATTCAGTACCGCGCTTTGGCCATGATCACTGTTGGCTCGCTCGCTGTTGCTGCGGTGACCACATATTTGATGATTGTTCTCTTGGCCTGGCGCCAAGATTACCGACTCTCGCTCTCGGGTATCGCAGGTCTTATCGTGTCTATCGGTATTACCGCAGACTCATTCATCGTCTACTTTGAGCGGGTTCGCGACGAGTTGCGCGAGGGCAAAACCCTTCAGACTGCTGTCGAGGCTGGTTGGAAGCGTGCCGTTCGAACGATCTTGGTGTCGGATGGTGTTAACTTTTTGGCTGCCGCAACGCTCTACATACTGACAGTGGGTAACGTCAAGGGATTCGCCTTCACACTCGGACTAACCACCATCGTTGACCTATTTGTGGTCTTTTTGTTCACCTACCCAATGCTGAGGCTCTTAACTCGAGTGAAATTCTTCTCGTCGGGTCACAAGTTCTCAGGGTTCGACGTCAACATTATGTCGGGCAACGGTTACGTGGGCCGTGGACAATTCAGATACTCGCCAGAGGTTAGTTCTAGCAAACGCCTGAAGAGCTCGGGTGAGGCACAGCGTCGCCAAACCATTGCAGAACGCAAGGCCAGTTCAAACATTGTCGAATCACAACCGGAAGGTGACAACTAATGTCTCGCTTTAGCACTTTTGGTAACAAGCTCTATTCTGGCGAGCGGTCAATCGATTTCGTTGGTCGTCGCAAAGTATGGTACTTAGTCGCAGCAATCATGGTGACGCTATCGATTGTGCTGCCCATCGCGCGCGGTGGCTTCAATTTCGGTATCGAGTTTCGTGGCGGTTCAGAATATCGAATCAACAATTCAAAGACTCTCGACACTGAGTTAGCGACAAACGCAATCCACAGCCTTAAACCAGGCATTCAGGTGAACTCGACGGTTATTGGTGGCAACGCCATTCGTGTTCAGACACCTCAGCTCACCGATACCTTGTCTGAAAAGATTCGCCTTCTTCTAGCCAAAACTTATAAGGTCAAGGGTGCAGATGTCGCCTCGAGCTTCATCGGGCCAAACTGGGGAGCAGACGTTACCTCGAAAGCCCTCAGCGGCCTGATCACATTCGTGGTTCTAGCTGCTATAGCGATGGCGCTTTACTTTAGAACTCTTAAAATGTCTGCATCGGCTTTGTTGGCACTTGGCCATGACCTAGTTATCACCGCCGGCATCTATGGTGCATTCGGTTTCGAAGTCACGCCAGCTGCTGTTATCGGCTTCTTAACAATCCTTGGATATTCGCTCTATGACACCGTTGTTGTCTTTGACAAGATTCGAGAAAACACCTTCGAGGTTGAATTCAGCCAGATCTCGACGTTTAAAGAACGTGTGAACCTCGCTGTGAATCAAACATTGGTTCGCTCAATCAACACATCGGTTGTCGCAGTGCTTCCAGTGGCAACGATCCTGTTCTTAGGTGCTCTATTGCTTGGCGCGGGTACCTTGCGCGACATCTCTTTGGCATTGTTCATAGGTATCATCGTGGGAACTTATTCGACAATCTTCTTGGCAGCGCCGTTCTATTCTCAATTGCGTGAGAACGAGCCTAAATACCGCAAGGCGGCAGACAAGGTTCTAGCAAGTCGCTAACCCTTATCTTGCATTGGTAATCTTGACTAACCAAAGATAGGTCACCAAATTGTCTGAAGCGAACACAACTAGCTCAATAGCTACTTTGCGCTCGCGCCTGCCAAAGATTTTCACGAGACCTGTTGAAAACGCAGAGCTTTCTGAACTTATTCGAATTGTTAGAACCAATCACCCCAAGGCCGACGCTGCGCAAATAGAGCGGGCATATGAGGTAGCTGAGTTGGCCCATCGTGGTCAAATGCGCAAGAGCGGCGATCCGTACATCACACACCCTTTGGCAGTTGCACATATACTTGCCGAACTAGGCATCGGACCAGCGGCTCTTTGCGCGGCTCTTCTGCACGACACAATCGAAGACACCGATTACACCATCGAAGCGATGCGAGCAGAATTCGGCGAAGAGATCACGATGATCGTCGATGGTGTTACAAAACTTGACAAAGTTAAATTCGGTGATGACGCACAAGCCGAAACCGTGCGCAAGATGGTTGTGGCAATGTCGAAAGACATCCGTGTGCTTGTCGTCAAGCTGGCAGATCGCCTGCACAACGCCAGGACTTGGGGCTTTGTTCCTGAAGAGAAGGCTCGCAAAAAGGCCCAAGAAACCCTCGAGATCTATGCGCCATTAGCGCACCGGCTAGGCATCAACACCATCAAATGGGAGCTCGAAGACATCTCGTTCTCGATTCTTTACCCAAAGGTTTACGACGAGATTGTGAATTTGGTGAAACAGCGCTCACCAAAGCGCGAAGAATTTTTGCAACAGGTTCTCGAGAATATCGATGACGACTTGAAGGCCAACAAGATCAAGGGCAAGGTCGATGGGCGGCCAAAACAGTACTACTCGATATATCAAAAGATGGTTGTGCGCGGTCGCGAGTTCGACGAGATATACGATCTAGTTGGCATTCGTGTGATTGTGCCAGAGGTGCGCGATTGCTATGCGATTCTCGGTGCCATTCACGCCCACTGGAATCCGGTGCCAGGGCGGTTCAAAGA